>JALWEL010000178.1 GCA_027014065.1 DHVE2 group archaeon | reverse complement strand
ATGACGTACCAGACACTGTTGTACCCTGCCTCAGAGCACAGTATGAGAATATGACATCCTTGGCGGTCATCGGGGTTCCGTCCTGGAATGTCACATTGTGCCTTAGGTGTATGGTCGCCGTGAGCGTTGTTGTGTTAAAATCAACCTTCGATGCAAGCAGGGGATAAGCGCTTCCATCTTTATCCATACCCATTATACTTTCAAAATTCCACCCTATCACATTGCTCTTCCACACTGTGTTACTGTTAATATCAAAGTAGTTGAAGTTTGGTAAATCTTGCTGCATTGCAATTTTTAATACTCCACCAGCCCTCGTAGTTGGCTGAGGAGCCATTGCATGCGTCATCGCTGAAAAGCCACTGATAACCACTGCTAATAGCACTATACTTACTAACATAATCCTTTTCCAGTTTCTTCTGTTCATATCACATATCCTCCTTTTTTGCCTTTTCTGACGCTCCACCTATTGGCATATAGGGGAACGCCACATCGGACGGCATATACCAATCTTCATATTTAAATTTTTTGAATTTCAGGCATAATTTTCACGCTTATCAGTGAAACAAGATTCGCCTATCGCTAAACTTTGAAAAACTGCTGCACTGCAAAAATTTTTATATTTATGAAATATTCCCCCATCTGGTGATACAAATGGGTAAGTGGAAAGTTGCAGTTGATAGGGATGCATGCATCGGAGACGGAATATGCGCAAGCCTTTGCCCCGACGTGTTCGAGCTGGATGACGAGGGCAAAAGCAAGGTTATCAAAGAAATAATAGAGGATGACCTCTACGACTGCGTTAAGGAAGCCGTAGATTCATGCCCTGTTTCTTGCATAACCCTTGAAGAGGCATAAAGAAAAGAAAGAATAAATTTATTATATTTTTTCCCTTTTTCCCAACTATGCTCTTTATAGTTCGGGAATACTTTAAAAATTACCCCGCCAGAAGAAAAGTTGCCGAAATCCTCGTGAACAATGGCATTTCTATAAGAGATTCCAAGCTTTTTATGGGCGATATCGAAATATCGGTAAATTCCATCGCAAGGGCTGCGGGTGTGAATAGGAAAATCGTTTATCACACAATTGAGTACATAGAAAAAACATACGAACTAAAAAGCATCTTTGAGAGACTGCGCCCACATCTAAGCTTGGAAAATGTGGCACCTGTGATGGGTTGGGAAGTTTTAGAGATAACGTTTAAGAGGGGAAAATTCGGATGCTCCTTAGAAAAAATTGCTAAAATACTCAAGGATAAAGCATGCGAAATAAAAGAGATAATCGGAGAAAGGGACGTGACTGAGGCGAATCGATTGATAATAATCGTTGAAAACCCAATGAAAATGGATACTATCTCCGAAATAAAAGACATAGAATATGTGGAATCGATAGTAATCAGAACTGCGGAAAAAGATAAAGAGAAATTAGTTTGCAATTACTGCAAAGTGAAGTATTGCCCCAGAAAAGTCAACCTACCTGAGTAAACCACCAACGATGAAATCCACCGCCTCTTCTTCACTCAATCCCCTTGCCATTAGAGTTAAAAGCTGTTTTTTATCCACGCTTCCTATGGCCGCCTCATGGGTCACCTTTGCCCGCGGGTGCTCGGCTACAACCACAGGTGATGCCTTTACCACCGCATCATCCATTATTATCTCCATGCAATCCACATGACCTCTAGAAAAAGCTCCACGACCAATTACTTCACCTATAACTTCGCTCTTCGAAGAATCTCGGAGAACCATCCTTGTCTTTATCAATCCTTTGGAATTCTCGCCATTTAAATACATGCTCTCTTTCGCATGTATTTCATCGTCGTATCTCCCGTATATCTTTGAGAGAAGCGTGCTCTTCGCTTTTTCCCCAAGATTCACTTCGTAATTTATATCAATGTGCCCCGCTCTGCCCGTTTTCACCACGAACGTTGTATTGTATTCTCCTCCCTTCTCCACATAAACCTTAGCGTGTGGAACAACTTTTATCATACCCTCTTTGCCATGCATATGCACCTCTTCATATTCTACAACGGCATTTTCACCCACATGAACAACGGAGTCCATCACATGCTCAATATTCACCGCATTTGGAAATATGCAATGCGAGAGAAATTTTATCTTGCTTCCTCTTTCTGCAATTATTTTAGTTTTTATCACCTGCTTACCTTCCTTGGGGAGCATCCCGAAGCAGAGATGCACCGGATTCACCGAGGAATAATTCTCCTTTATCAATATCTCTGCCTCTACTCCATTTTCTATTTTTTTCGCATTTATCTTTATTCCTTCGGTACTGCTAACGTGCAAAACTTTGTCATGGTTAATCACCATACTGGCATATTCCTCCGATTGAAGATATCTCCTATCTCCCCCTGAAGATTCGTAGTACTTTACTAAGGTTTCGTATTCCTTTTCAAAATTCATGCCTTCACCCCCAGAAGTGGACAGGGAGATGAGGTAAACATATTCCTTATCTCCCTTGGAGCTCCAGTCTTGATTACTTCACCCCTGCATATTATGCTCGCCAAGTCTCCTATATTTATCATATCTTCATTATGTGTGATCAAAATCACACCCGTGCCCGCTCTCTTCATGATTGTTATCGCTTCTCCAATCCTCTTGAAAGACACCATATCAATTCCGCTATCTATCTCATCCAGTATGGCAAATTTGGGTTTCATCAGCATCACCGCCGCCAGCTCGATTCTCTTCCTCTCTCCCCCGCTTAAAGATTCATCCATTGTTTGAAAAAGCACCGGCCTGGGGAGCCCAACCATCTTAATCACTTCCTCGATTTCACTCATCCTTTTGGACTTCGCACTTAAAAGAAGGTAATCCTTCACCCTTATCCCTTCAAACCTAGCAGGTTCCTGAAATGCTAAAGTGATTCCCATTCTCGCACGCTCATGGATGCTCAACGAGTCGATTCTCTCCTCTCCGAGGTAAATTTCGCCTTCAACTGGAAACACACCCATTATACCCTGCGCAAGCGTACTCTTTCCGGAGCCGTTGGCACCTAAGAGCACATGAATATGACCTTCTTTGAATTTCAAATTCACATTTTTCACTATTTTCGTTCCGCCCCTTACTATCGACACATTTTTAAGTTGGAGCATAATTGGATTATGCCCGCTGAGTATTTATCAATTCTCCGAGTTTTAGGCAGGGTAAAATTATTTCACCAGAATGAACCTTGGCTCTTGAATCCACGTGCTTTTGCAATTCGGGCACTTGGTAGGAATCTTAATCTCGGGGCTAAACTCATAACCGCATTTCAGGCATCGAGCCGGAAGAATCCTCATTTCCCCGAATTTTTTAGATTTGGAAATATGCTTCAAATCCTCTAAAACATCTTTAACTGAAATTTCCATAATTTTCGAAATCTCGGTGGGCGAAAGATCCCCATTATGAAGCAGCTCCGCAATCCTCTCCCTGCGGGTCTTCATACTTTATGAGAAGAAAAAGTGTTTAATATGTTTTCCCTCTAAGCTTATGAGCGGCACGATTCCTGAGTACTTGCAAATGATGCAGGCCCAATGGTTAGGAGAATGGCAAAAATACATGATTAGGGACAACGCGAATGACGCAAAGACTGCCGTTGAAATTGGATGCGGCTGCGGATACATAATGTCCAACCTGAACTCCCTTTTAGATATCACGGGAATAGATTCCGATCCCGATTCCGTGGAATGTGCTAAAAGAAGAGGCCTTAAAGCTATTCTCGCCAAAGGAGAAAATCTACCTTTCAGGGATGAACGTTTCGATATCGCCTACGGAAATTACCTTTTGATGTGGAATAAAAACCCGAAGGGAATAATAAAAGAGATGTTCCGTGTGGCCAAAAAATACGTGATATTCTTCGCCGAGCCATACTGGAAGGGCGCGGTTTATTCACCCTCTTGGATTGGAGAGATAGTGAAAAACACCAGGAAGATGATTAAGGAGAGGGGCGGCGATCCAGACATGGGCATAAAACTTCCATACCTTGTGAAAGAATTCACCGAGGATTTCATGGTGGGAACAATTCCCCTATATACCACGCACAGAGAAATGGAAAAGATGGTTGAATTCGAGGTAAATTTCCTGAAAAATGAAGGATTCAACATAGAGAAAAAACATGTGGTAATATTCTACCTTCCAACCTTCTGGGTAATTGCAAAAAAATCAGGTAGATAGGGAATCGGTGCACACGTAATCTCCCGCCTTCCACGACAGCGGGCAGCCACCGCCGCAAACGCCCAGAAGAGGACAGGTTTTGCATTCATCGGGCACGTAATCCCTGTTCCTTATGCTTTTGCATAGCGGTGCGTTCCATATATTCTCGAATTTATCCCTGAGTATGTTTCCCAAGGGCGAGTAATAACTCTGGCACGGAATCACATCTCCGTTGGGCTCGATCGCCATGTTGAGCCGGCACGCGGTGCAGGATTTCATGCCCAAGCCCATCTCCATGGGATTCAACTTGCAATATGGAGTGGGCGTATACCACCGGAATTCGAATCCACCTAACACCCCCAATTCGCGACCTTCCTCTAATATATCCTTCAATTCCTCGTAGCCCACCGCATGCGCGTTAATACCCCGGCCGGAGCGAATTATGCTGTTCACCGCAATGTGCTTCACTCCCAAATCTCTCAGGAACTCGATTGTGGGAATTATTTCATCCTTGTTCTCGGCCATTATTGTTGTATTAGTCACCAGATATATTCCGGAAGAAATTGCATTTTTTATCCCCTGCAACGTCTCTTCAAATGACCCGGGGATTCTCGTGATTAACTCGTGAGTCTTCGAATTGTACGACTCGAGCGTTATCTGCACATGATCTAATCCGGAGGCAATTAATTTCTCGAGGTATTCTTTATCTTTCAGCTTTCTCCCGTTGGTATTCAATCCCGTAATCTGGCCGTTTTTCTCCGCATGCGCTATCAACTCTGGCAAATCGTCTCGCATAGTTGGTTCTCCGCCCGTGAAAACAATATGCGGTATCCCAATATCCCAGAGAATGTCCAAAACTTTTTTCCACTGCTCCGTGCTTAGCTCTTCCGAATCTCTCCGATTGTTGTAGCAGTGGATGCAGTTGTTGTTGCAATGATAAGTAAGGGCCAAATCCATTCTGTACGGAGCCTTCTGCCCTTTGTATATTTCTTCTAAATTCACATGCACCCCGGAAACTATCTCCTCACAGCTTATAGCGGATTTCAACTCCTCTTTAAACTCTTTCAAATCCCTCATAGCCGTTTCTTTTTTCACCCTGTACCTCTTTCTTATCCTCTTAACGATTTCTTTGTCGCTCAATCCCTCAAGAATGAGCATGGTGTACTCTATTCCAGTCTCGTTCAATAGCAACATGCGGGACGCATTCACAATCAGAACTCCCCTATCCTTGCTATCTACCCTGAGATGAAAGCGCATTCCCTCGTACTCACCCTTGCCCCTGAAATGATATATTCCCTCCTTCACATCTTCAACCTTCTTAAACATCATCTTCCACCTCCCGCACAGGCGCAAGCGCACGCGCAAGCACAGGCACATCCTGTTCCTCCGGAGCCCGTAGAGTATGTTGGGGGATGAACCATGTACGTCACATCCTTCGTTAACTGCTGTACATCGGAAACCACATTTTGAGATGCAACGCTTATTGAACTTACATAACCCCGGATAGCATTGGCAACATCCGGAGAAAAGGATGAAGAAGTGTTGGAAGATGACGCGGGCATGTAAATTGGGAAGAAATAGGTATTCACGTAGTCATCGTAGTTCTCTGCGGCTGGAAGCCATTGACCGTATTTGTCTATGGCCTTTTTGATATCCTCTGGGTTCGTGGCGCTCTTCACCTCTTCCCACGCCCTCTCAACGATATCTTTATAGTACTTTCTGGTGGCACCCAAGCTGAACCCGCGAACCTTCTTTTCCACCGATTTGATGAGATTCACTAAAGCTTTTTTAATGAGTTTCTCATCGAAGTGCCCGTCTTCTTTCAAAGCGGTAAGAAAATCTTTCTCGTAATCCCTGTCCGCTATGTAAGGATTAATCGCTTTGAACCTTCCGTTCTCTTCCTCTTCCAGTATGCCCTTTTTGAGCATTCCGTAAACAACCATGGCAATAACCCGGTCCAGAGGGACTTCTAAAACCACAGCAGCCTCGGGAGCCGTTAAACCTGTACGCGGGCCTGCACCTGGAGTGGTTAGAACTGGGCGGAAATAATCTTTCTTGGCCCTGTTTGAAGCGTATATGATCAGGAGAAAGAACAGCGCAAAGATTATCACGGGGCTTAAAAGACACATAAGATCCGCTAAATCCGAGAGAAAAGAGTAAAAATCATTCGATGCGCTCTTCACGTAGTATTTATTCACGTACTTCTTCGGAAATCCAATTCCCACGTCGTAATTTCCGTTGGCTATGGCGTTGGGATTCACGTTGGTGTAATGCCACACAACCGCGAGCCTTCCTCCTACATTTGTGGTGCTTGTCCATTTCTTGTTGTACCACGATGTGTTTTCCAACGAGCGCATACCTTCCGGAAGAATGATTCGTATCCTCAAATCACGAGTCGCACCTATCTGATAATCCGTGTCAAACCATGTGGGCCTGAAAACCACACTGGCCATGCTGGAGTTCTTCGGACTCTCGTAAATCATCCGGTCGCAAAGTATGGAGAAATTAAGGAAAATTGGAGACGCTGAATAAGCATTGATATGGACCTCCACCCCGGGATGCACATACTCCGAGGGTCGTATATCGAACACTGGTTGATATGATGAATTACCTATCTTCACGCTTGCCTTCGCAGATAATAAATCGTAGTCTTCGTTGGGCATTCCTATATCAACCACATTGAACCCATCTCCGTAATTAGTAAATTCGAAATGATACGATATCCAAGCGCTCCCGTTCTTGTTCAACGTTACATCCACATATTCCTTATCGAGAGAAAATGAATAATCAGCTCCATGGGTGAAACTGGAAAGGAACGTGAATCCAAAGAGAATAAGAACAATCACCACTTGGGCTCTTCTTCCAGCCGATAAACCGCTCCGCAGTATGGACATTTAACAATCACCCCCGCGTCAGTTATCTTAATATCCTCCGCAGTTAAAGTGGCCCCACAGTGCTTGCATTTCAGGTCGTGAAGCTCCGCCTCTCCCGCAAGGTCCTTGGAAGTGCTTATATTTATCTCCTGATGCACCTCCACGGGTCTATTTGCCTCTATTTTCTCCGAGCGATAGTAGAGGAAGAAAAAAACCATGGCGATAATAAGCAAAACTATCGCTTCCACCATTATCTCGAGGGAAAAAGGCGAGAAGGCCGCTATGAAGAAAATTCCAGAGAGAAGTAGAAACAATATGCCGAAGAATACGAACACACCCTCCAGTACCTTCATGCCTTTGGCATGTATTTGAAATATTTTAATTTAGGGGTTGTCTCTCCAATATCGATCCGCTTCACTGAACACGCACCCGCAGTAACCCTGTCGGTAAATTCCCGCTTTTCTTGCCATCTCTTCCCCCTCGTTGAACCACTTCCTCATGTCCTCGTAATAAAAATAGATTCCCAGCTTTTTTCCAATTTTTCCACCTATTTCTTTGACTAATTCATGCTTCTGATATGGCGCAAAAAGAAGTGTTGTGGAGAACGCGTCGAAGCCATGCATCTTCCCGTACATGGCAACTTTGTAAAGGCGTTCCGCGTAACAGTATCTGCATCTAAGAACATTGCTCTTTTTGCTCAGCATTGCAGCCTTCGCTAACCAGTCTTCGAGGGGATAACTCAGATCCTCTATCGTTTTTATACCCTCTCTTTTCGTGTACTCCCTGAATGCCTTCAATCGCCGCAAATACTCCCTGTAAGGCTGGATGTTTGGATTGTACCAGAAAACCACCACCTCGTTATCTTTGCTCAGGTGTTTGTAAGGAGCCATCAGACAGGGCGCGCAGCAAGCATGAAGTAATAGACGCATAGTTTGGGGAATGTGACAATCTAAATATAACCATTCCCATTCCGTTAAGAGATTTAAAATTGAAGCCATAAAAATTTATAAGTTTGAAAATTAAAAACAGTTAAATTTTGGACGAACATGCAAGTTTATGCAAATGTACGATTTTACAAGTTTTTCGTTTTTTACAAATTCCGTTTAAAGATTTTGCTTTGAATTTAGAAAATTATATATAGGATATGTCAATC
>JALWEL010000177.1 GCA_027014065.1 DHVE2 group archaeon | reverse complement strand
GCCGATTGTGGGCGTGAACCACTGCGTTGCTCACTTAGAGATAGGAAGATTCACCACCGGCGCTGAGGATCCTGTTATGTTGTATGTTTCGGGGGGAAACACTCAAATCATATCGTACGCAAACAAAAGATATCGGGTTTTCGGAGAAACGTTGGACATAGGAATCGGAAACATGCTGGACAAGTTAGCGAGGGAGATGGGCATACCCTTCCCCGGGGGGCCTATAATCGAGAAGATGGCGAGAGAGGGGAAAAAATACATTTCTCTGCCATACTCTGTGAAGGGCATGGACGTTTCCTTCTCAGGACTTCTTACGGCCGCTAAGAATAAAATAAGAGAGGAGAGAAAAGAGGACATCGCGTACAGCGTTCAAGAAACGGCGTTTGCCATGCTTACCGAAGTCACTGAAAGAGCGTTGGCCCATCTCCGCAAGGACGAGGTGCTTTTGGCGGGAGGAGTTGCAAGGAATCAAAGGTTGCGAGAAATGGTGGGCGAGATGGCAGAAGAGAGGGGTGCGAAGCTCTACGTTCCTCCCGGCGAGTTCTGCGTGGACAATGGGGCAATGATCGCGTATTTAGGGCTTCTCTATCTTAAACATGGAGTGAGAATGAAAATCGAAGAAACGGAAATCATACAGAGATTCAGGACCGATGCCATGGACGTGCCGTGGGAAGTGAAGAGGCACGAGAGGATATACAGCGAGCTTCCCGGAGCGGAAGCTAAAATAACCGAAGAGAATTTTTACGGGTGGAAAGCGATAAGAAAAAGCAGGATAAAAAAGAGATATAGAATTGAAGAAATAGATACTCGATTGAGAAAGGAGAGAACTAAAAAAGAGGCGAAGATAATCCACGAGGTAAAAAAATTGGGCATTAATGCACCGATGATTTACGACATAGAAGATTTCGATATAGTGATGGAGAAAATACCCGGAAATACGCTATTGGAAGAGATGAAAAAGCTGAGCGATGAAGAGACCAAGAAAATAATGGTAGAGATCGCAAGAATGGTTGCGAAGTTGCATGGCGGAGGATTCTCCCATGGGGATCTGACAACCAGCAACATGATTTTCCACAATGGCGAAATTTACCTGATAGATTTCGGGATGGCCGAGAAGGACATACACGAGGAGAACATGGCTGTAGATCTGCTCATGTTCGAAGAGGCAATAAACGCGGCTCATTACGACAAGGTGCCGTATCTCAAATACTTCTACGGGGAGTACGAGAAGCTCATGGGTAAAAAAATAATAGAAAATGTGGAAGCCATAAAAGGGAGGCGCAGATATGTTTAAATTGGTCACGCACAACAGGCACAAGTACGAGGAGATGAAAAAGCTCGTTCCAGAGCTGGAAATGCTGGAGATGGAGTACCCCGAGATTCAGGCTAACACTCTAGAGGAAGTGGTGGATTTCAGCTTAGAGTATCTTAGCAAAGAGATAGAGGGAAATTTCATAATCGACGATTCTGGATTGTTCATAGACTCGCTAAACGATTTCCCCGGTGTGTACTCCGCCTACGTGTTCGACACACTCGGCAACGAGGGAATTTTGAAACTCATGGAGGGAAAAGTTCACAGGGACGCGTACTTCAAGACCATAATAGGAATAAGATTCGAAGGAATAAACTACAAGTTGGTGGGCATATGCCACGGGAGAATCGCCGAAGAACCGAGAGGAGAGAATGGTTTCGGCTACGACCCCATATTCATACCGGAAGGAAAAGAGAAGACATTCGCGGAGATGAGCACCGAGGAGAAAAACAGAGTTTCGCACAGGGGAAAGGCAATGAGAAAACTAGCGGGATTCGTGGAGAGATTCGGGATTCAGTGAGAGAAAAATTTATGCCCCTCATTGCCATATATTTAGCATGAAAATTTCGAAATATGCGTTCATCGTGTCACTAATAATCATCTCAGCCTTATTTTTATCCGCTTTTCATTTTTCGGCGGCGAATTCAATTAGAGCTTCCTCCGAGGACGGTTTGCACGTGGTTCCCGTGGAGAACTACGGCTACGCGCCAATGGTTAAGCACCTAATAGAGAACGCAACCTCTTCCATCTTCATATCCATGAATGTGATAAGCGACTACGAGCCCGTAAAAACTCTTCTAAACGCGTTAATCGACGCTAAGAATCAAGGCGTGAATGTTCGAGTGCTATTCGAAGGGGAAATATCTTCAAACTGGTACGCTGTGAATTACCTCAGGGATCAAGGGGTAAATGTGAAAAACGATTCTTCCAACACATTTCTTCATACGAAAATGGTCATAATTGACGGAAAAGTTGTCTACGTGGGATCGCACAACTGGAGCCCCTACGCATTGGAAAAGAATAACGAGTTCGGCTTGTTCATATTCAACCGCACCCTCGTCAATTTCTACGAGGAATATTTCAACTCGCTGTGGAACGATGCGAATACAACACCAAATTTGAACAATATAAAAGAGAACGAGGGAAATTTGAGCATTGAAACCACTTACGACGGCTACACTTATTCCGCGCTCTACAATCTTTTAGAATCCGCGAGCACTCGTTTATATGTGGCAATGTACACAATGGCCTATTATTCCAATCCCGACAGCGAAGAGGAAAGAGTGAATAATTTAGTGGAAAAAATAGCGGAGAAGGGAAGCATAGCGAAAGTTATTATAGATGATCA
>JALWEL010000176.1 GCA_027014065.1 DHVE2 group archaeon | reverse complement strand
ATTAAAAGAAGATAAAAATTTCTAAATAAAAAATAGGTTCACAGGAACCCAAACCGATCCTGAAGCTCTATGGCTATCTGATTCAGTATTTCTTCGAATTTTTCGCTCTCTATCTTGGTTACATTTCCATCAGGCATTGTGATGCGCGCGTAGAACAGATCACCCTCCCTGACAATTTCCACATCCGCAAGTTTGCTCATTGACAGTCACCTCCATTTTTGTGTGTGAATAAACATACACATATAAACCTTTCTTTCATTTTCTCTCCAAACTATCCAAGAAATCCGATACCTTCCGATAATATTCTTCCAAAGTGCCGGTGTTCAGAATCATCACATCACTTCTCGCAAACACATTCCCTAATCCCCACGATAATTCCCTATCTTCCCTCGCTATGAACTCATCCCAGTTCTTCACATCATCTTCCCTTCCCCTATTGATTATTCTATCGTAGCGATCATTCTGGGTAGCAAATATTCCAACAAGAATAACATCGCCAAGTTCTTTTTTATATATCTCCACTTCCTCCGGGCATCTTATTCCGTCAATAACTATTTTCTCTCCCCCCATTTTTCTTATCTTCTCTACGACTCTCTTTGCCCATATCTCTTCGCCGTTTTTCTCACGCTCCTCTCCGGCGATTTTTCCCACTATCTCGTTTTTGAGGGGATAGCCCAAGGAAGCTACAAATTCTCGAACAACATCCCCCATCCTTATTACCTTATATCCTTTCTTCTTTGCAACGTTCACAAACTCCTCCTTGCCGGCACCGGGCATTCCAACCAGAAGTATAATGGGCATGGTTGGTGAATTGGCACCCCATATTTAACCATTATTTGTGGAAAAGTTTATGTTTTAATATGGCATATCTTTGAGTATGAAATTTCGAAGTTTGGGTTTGGGGATTTTGGTCATAATGGCAATAACACTGCTTGTGATAGCCATGCCCACATCAAAAAGTTCAGGCCATTTTTCGACCGATGCGGCTAAGAGTGGAGGATACTACATTGACCATTACCCTATCAGAATAAACAATAACACAGATTTCAAGAATTTGGCGGCCAACGACCCGTATATCACGGGAAACGGCACCGAAAGCGATCCGTACATCATAGATGATTTAGGGATAGACGCCACGGGCAACGGCTCTGCAATCTATATAGGAAATACCACGGTTTATTTCATAATAAGTAACGGCACGTACCAGAACGCAGAAGCAGTGAACGCGTATGGAATAGGAGCGGGCATAATGTTAGTAAATGTGCAAAATGGAACCATCATAAACAACGATATAGAGAAAAATGGAAACATGGGGATATACATCGAACATTCATCTAACATCAAAATTGAAGGAAATACCATAAAAGATAACACGTGGGGAGTGCTTCTTCAAAGTACTATTGCGACAGTAGAAAACAACAAGATATACAACAACAGCTACACCGGAATCATCATCTCTAACTCCAACAACACCTACGTGAGCGGAAACTCATTATACGGAAATCCCAGTTCAATAGAGCTGAGAGATTCAACCACGAACACTATATACAACAACACCCTGGATGGAGCCAATCAGGAGAGCTACGGACTTCTCATAGAAAATTCCACCCAAAACAACATCTTGAACAATACCATCCAGGGAAGCAGATACGGGATATACATGCACGCTTCATCATACAACGATATATTGGGGAACATAATAATCAGGAATTCTCAATACGGAATATATGTGGATGCACAATCGTCAAATAACCGCATATACGAGAACGAGTTCTTCTACAACCACGGGAGCAGTTCAACATACGACACGGCTCATGTGCAAGCTTTAGACAACGGGACCAACAACATATGGTACTCCTCAAATCATCGCGGAAACTACTGGCTCGACTGGGCTGAAAACAACAACACGAACGATAACAACACCGACGGAATCGTTGACTATCCTTATCCCATCGACGGAAGCTCGGGAACCAAAGATTTATATCCCCTCAAAAACGCATCCTACACCATACCGGAGCTTAACTGGTATCTTATTCTTACCCCACTGCTAATAATATTTCTGGTTAAAAAACTCAGAAAATAATCTTTTTTTCTCTCTTTATGAATTCCAGCGCCTCCATTTCATACTCTAAAATCTCCTCTATGTACTCTTCTTCTAAGAATATGCGCACCATGCGGTACTCACTTTTAATTAAGCGTGTCATATGATATTTATTATGCTTCTCTGATATTTAACTCTATCGCAAATTTTTACTTAATCTCTCTTAGGCGCTTCACCAGTTTCACTGCCGCCTCAACAGCGTCCCGCGCCTTCTCTATTCTCGCCTCTGCTTGCAATCTTGACTCGCCAGGTCCCGAAATTCCCAGCGTGACCGGTTTTCCATACTCCACACTCAGGTCCTCTATCTTCCTCGCTGCGTTCTGCATCACAATTTCGTCGTGCTCGGTCTCGCCCTCTATCACTGCTCCAAGGGTAACCACGGCGTCCACATCCTTCTCAAGAAGTTTTCTCACTAAAAGAGGAATGTCGAACGTGCCCGGCGCTTTGAGCACATACTTCACTTCCGCGCCTAAGAATTCCGCATGTTCCTTTGCTCTTTCCAACATCATCATTGTTATGTCGTAGTTAAACTCGCTCACAACTATTCCCAATTTTATATCGCTCATTTTTTCACCTCCT
>JALWEL010000175.1:5735-8345 GCA_027014065.1 DHVE2 group archaeon | reverse complement strand
TTCTAAACCCTTCCCTTAGAAACATTCTCTTTTTCGGCAGCGGAAGTTGATAAGAACCCGCCGGAGGTGCCCAGGGTTGCAGGAGGTTATAGGAACTCGCTGGTGGTTCCTACTTTCCAAACCCTTCCCTTCGGAACAATCTCTTTAGTGGATGCTGGAGAGTATGGGAAGCCGCTGGAGGTTCTTAGAGGGAAAGTCGGAGAAACCCGAAGGGGTGTCTATGGTTGCAGGAGGTTCTCGCGGGCTGGTGGTTCCTACTATTTTATTTTTCTGTAGGGTTGCAACCTGCCCCCAAAAGTGAAAACCTTAAAATAGAAGGAGATGATAGGTGAAGTATGGGAGCGGAAGCGTTAGAGATTAAAATTCCTGTCGATTTGGAAAGAAGGATCGAGGAGATATCTACAGAAATAGGCGTAGATAGAGAGGAAATAGTAATAGAGGCCTTGAGAGAATTTTTGGAAGAATATAAGGATTATGAGGAAGCGTATAGGAGATACAAAGATCTGAATGATAAACTTATTACTGCAAGGGAACTGAGGGATTCTCTTGGTCTATGAAGTAAAGTTCAAAAGTTCGGTGAGAAAGGATTTGAAAAATATCGATAGGGAGGAGGCAGATCGTATAATTGATGGTGTTTTGGAGAAGTTATCGGCAGATTCTTATATAGGAGAACCATTACGCGGAAAATTCAAAGGAATGTACAAATATAGGATTGGAAGCTATAGAGTGATATACATCATTGAAGGAAAAGAAGTATGGGTTTTAAAAGTTGGTCATAGAAAACATGTATACAAGTAAAATGATGAAAAAAGGGAGAGGAGTTTATGATACGGCTCGATAAATTGAAATACTGGGAAGAATCAAACTTAACAATTTTCAAACCTGAAAACAACTTAAATAACTCCCATGTGAGCATAGTTAATATTGCATCATACAGGGCATCATTTATAAATAAATTTGGCTACGCGCTCTATCCGCAGTACGCGTGGGTGATCAGCTACTTCAAGACCATTTACCGCACGGATTACAAAGAGCATGGCAACGAGACGAGAGCAATGCAGAACGCAACCGAGTGGCTGAGAAATCAGTTCAACCCGCTCATCGTGGATCACACGCCGCCAATCATCACGAAGTTCAAGCTCACGTGGATCATCGTCACCGACTCCAATTTCCCGTACGTGCACCTCTACGCGCACGTGCACGTGAGCGTGTGGGATGTGGGGAGAATAGAATGGGTGAATGTGACGGATAAAAATAACGGTGAGGTGTGGGCGAATTATGTGGGCAGCACATTCTTCGATGACCAGTACAACTTTAGCGCCTCTTTGCTTAACGGCACTCTGGGTAGTGTGAGGATCAATCTCACCACCTACGACCACGCGGGCAACTGCTTCTACGGCGAGAAGAAATTAGATGGTTTGGTGGACGCTTCGCTGAACATCCTCGCTGCTTTATGGGGCCAGTTCTGGAACACGCTGGTGGCGGTGGGAAAGGCGATAGCCAGAGCGGCGAATGTGATACTTAAATGGATTGAAGCACAGGTTAAAGAAATTATAAGCAATATTCTCTCGCCTATTGTAAATTCAATTAACAGCTTTGGCTCTACTCTAAGCATCACCTTAGAAAGTATTTACTCCAAAGAGGAAGGCAACCCAAATAACATAGAACTTGGAGATTTGGAGAGAATAAACAAGTTACTAATGCCACTGTGGGTAATAGGCATTTTGCTGGGCACGGGGTTTGTAGCATTGGCCATGTTTTTGACCGGTGTAACTATGGGTGTGAGTGCGCTGCTCTCTGCCGCAATATCTTTTGTAATATCCGAAATAATAATTACTTTGTTTGGAAATACCATATCTCAAAAATATAATTTGGATATCACACACCCAATTGGAGTATCAGCGATTTTGGAACTGATGGCAAGTATTCTGCATATAGAGAAAAGGGCAATGCTGAGAGAAAATATGATGGCATACTCCCGTGGGCATGGGCATTTTTCTCAACTCTGGCAGGTTTAGGCTCTTTTATATTTGGGATAAGTGCATACGCATTTGCACATAAAGACAGCACGGGCACGGTGGCGGAGATACTGGCGATAGCGGTAAAAGTATTCGCATTCATATTTGGAATCATCAGCATGAGCAGGAGCCACAAGTACCAGATAGAGTTCTTTGGCCTGTGCGGCGTGTTCTTCGGCATTGAGGGCATCGTGTTTGGGTTAAGGGGTCTTAAAGGAAGTAACTTAGGCGTAAAAATTATCGGAGTTATGGCGGCAATACTCGGACTAATATCTGTATGGTTATCTTTAAAAGCTATGGGGGTGATGTGAAAATGAAAAATGTGTTTTTAGATAACTCACTTCCCATTCATATAATAAAGGGCACCAAGCAAATATCCATATTATTTTTTATTCTTCTAACAATCACTGTTATAGGACCGTTTTTGTTTCTGCCTCCTAATTCTGTAGAGGGAACTATGATCCTATGTGGTATATATCTCAGCATACTTTTTTCCGGTGAATATGTAAACTATAAATCCATATCATGGCACTTCTCCAAGATCCGTTTTACGCCTGAAGGCGTTTATCTTTATCGCGACACGGTAAAATAC
>JALWEL010000175.1:0-5725 GCA_027014065.1 DHVE2 group archaeon | reverse complement strand
CGTGGGAGAAGATAATCGGGTTTAACATGGGTAAAAATGCGGCAATACTCACGATAAATTACAATGCGTATTACCTCTACGGTGAGGCAAAGGAGATGACTCCCTATTACTTTCTTCTCTACGGTGCGAAGAAGAACCCAAAGATAAAGAAGTTCATAGAGGAGAAGTATCCTTTTCTTTACGAGAAGTACCGCAGAGAGCTGGAGGAGGAAAATAAAACCGAAAAGGTTAAAATAGAAGGAGGGGATGTATAAAATATGAGCGAAGTAGAGGAGATAAAAGATAAAAATTACGAGTTCTACATCAACGCGGACCTGAGCGAATACGCGGGGAAGTGGATTGCAATAGTGGATGGAAAAGTGGCGGCGAGCGGGGACAGGGCGGATGAGGTATATGATAAGGCGAAGGGAATGTATCCCAACAAGGAAGTTATGCTTGCCAAAGTTCCAACAGCGGACACACTCATTCTTTGAATTACGGAGAGGATAAAAATGCCCGTGTTTACCTACAGGAAAGAAAGAGGAAAAAATATCTGGAGTTGTTTACAGGCCGGTAGCGAAGGTGTACATAAAGTCCCTGCACGGCGAGTGGTTACCTTTCGTTCCATATATTGATTCTGGAGCGGATATAACACTTATACCATTTTCACTGGGAATAAAGTTGGGTTTTGAACCATCGAAAGACATTATTGACTTGCATGGAGTAAGAGGAATAGGTCTGCCTGTTGAAATCCGCAGAGTAAAGATGCGAATAGGAGACGTGGAATTAGAGCCGCGAGTTGCGTGGGCGTTGATAGAAGAGGCACCTCCGCTGCTGGGAAGATTGGACATATTTGATAGGTTCAACATCACATTCAAAGAGAGGGAAGGGAAGATAATCTTTGAACCCATATAATCAAATTTTAAGGGAGGAGAATATGGGCGCTTCTTAGGAACCCTGAGGGAGATGGCATGAGCGAATGGCGCCGAGGTAGAGAATTTAAGCAGGATGCAGGAATTAAAGAAAAAACCAAATACCAAAAAATATTAGCGAGTATGTGATTCCCTACCATATTGATTTTGAAGAGTTGCGAAGGAGAATAAGGGAAAAAGGATACCGCAAGGTTCTTTTGCAGCTCCCCGAGGGCATGAAGCTCTACGGTACGGAAATTGTGGATCATCTCGATGAGTTCGAAACGTACATCTCCACAGAGCACTGCTTCGGCGCCTGCGACATCGTTGTTCATGAGGACAAGCTCACCGTGCAGTTTGGTCACTCGGAGATTCCAAACATAAAATACCCCGAGAATGTGATTTTCGTAGAATCTTTCTCTACTCAATCGTTCAAAAACGTGGCGGAAAAATTCTTGAAGATGCAAAAATGCGAGAGAATCGGGATTGTGGCCTCGGTTCAGCATGTGAAAAAGATAGAAGAGGTGCGGGAAATTTTCGAAAAGCATGGCCGCAAGGCTCTCGTGGGGAAGGGCGATTCGAGGGTAAAATACGATGGGCAAGTTCTCGGTTGTAATTTCTCTGCAGCGAGGAGCATCGCGCATGAGGTGGATTGCTTCGTATTTTTAGGAACAGGGGTTTTTCATGCCATAGGGGTGAGAATTGTAACGGATAAGAAGACTTACGTTCTGGATCCTTATTCGAATGAAATTCTGGACGTGGAAGAACAGGCGGATCGTTTAATGAGGCAGAGGTTCGGGGCCATAGTGCGCGCAGAGCGAGCGGAGCGCTTCGGAATAATAGTGAGCGAGAAAATTGGGCAGAGGAGAGAGAAATTGGCGCTTGCTCTCAAAGACATAATAGAAAACTCTGGGTTCAAGGCTTACCTTCTCTACGGTAACGAGGTCAATCCGGAGGAAATGTACTACGAGGTTGACGCTTATGTGAACACCGCATGCCCGCGTGTCACATACGATGACTACCTGCGTTTCTCCAAGCCCGTTCTTACTCCCATAGAATTGCAAATAGTTTTGAAATACAGGCTCTGGGAAGATTACTCATTCGATGAAATTGTTGGTGTGGATTGAGGAAAATTTAAAATATGGTGTGGGGTAATACTCCCCTATGCCCAGAATCTTCGTTGCATTTCTCATCGGATTAATTATTGCACCAAGTTTAGTTGGCATTTCAAAGGGTGCCGAGTCTAAATTGGGCATAGATATGAGCACCGATAAAACAACCTATTTTTTGAATGATATGGTGAACGTTACTTACTTTGTGTATTCTTCCAACGGTCGGGAAGTTGGAGGGGGAAGCGGAAAGTGGTACCTCAATTCTTCCAACGACAACACTAATTTAGCCAATGGCACGGTTTCTTACGGGCACGGGTATTTTAAAATAAACCTCGGGAATTGCAATATTACGCAGGCCGCCGGCGGAACACCTTATTTCATTACCCTCGTGTACAATTACGAAAATCAAACAGTTTCGAAGAGCAAAGTGATTTATATAATGGACCCAGAGAGCATGTGGTTCAATCTTTATACTTCTCCCATCTCGGGGGGATATTATCCAGAGTCCTATGTGAAAATCTCGATAAATGCGCCAGTGGGCAATCTATCGGTTGATTACCTGAGAATCCAATACAACGGAAGTCTGTGGAAGAACGTGGAAAATCTTGCGCTAAACAGGTACGGAGAAGCCACTTACACTTTTCAGATACCCGCCGATTGGAAGCCAAATGAGGATGTGAATGTGTCAGCGAAGATAATGAACGCATCGCGTTATGTGAATTTTAAGATTCAGAGGTATTTTGGGATCTATTTGCAGATTCAGGGAGAATCGAATGCCATAATTTCCGGAGATGATATAACCATAGCCGCAATTTCTCAGAGGGAAATAGATTCTCCATACTACCATTTTTACGTTAGAACTCAACAAGGAGAAATGCTATATCGTTTTTATACATTTCAAAATTACACCATATATCATGTTCCGACTTCATTTTCAGGATTTCTGGTGATTTCCTGCGAGATTTTCAACTCGACTGAGAAGATAGGAGAGATTCAAAAAACCATTTATGTGAGTTATTCCGAGATGAAGGTGTACTTCAATCGAGAGAATTACTACGATGGAGGGGAATTCGGTGCACTGGTGTATTTCAGAAGCAATGTGATGAAAAATCCAACCTTCATATACGAAATTTACGAGAGTTACGGAGGTTACATGGTGCATACTAACACAGTTAGGAGTAATAAAAAGGAGATAAAAGTTGAGGTGCCTGAGAACGCTCCGGATTATTACCGTATCGTTGTGAAAGCGGTCTCAGGAGGCTACACTGCCGCGACCTCCGGAACTATAAGGAAGGAGAACTTCATCTCTTTGAGATCCCAAATTATAACAAAATCCGTTTACGCCACTGGTGTTTTCACTCCTGGTCAGAGCGTAGAGATTCAATACTCTATTTCTGGGAAGTTTAAAATGGGGATTCTTTACTACGGGTTCGGCGACCAATTTTACACATCTCCTCATATCAAATATGTTAACCACAGCGAAAACGGGTATTTGAGCTTCAAAATACCGGACAATATAAATTCAGGAATACACGTATTCCATCTAAAGTTAGTCTACGAGGGGGGAGAGGTGGAGAAGGACGTACTGGTGAATGTGGACACGACCCCTCCGTGGAGCCAGTACCTGATTTTCACCATTCCCGCAGCGGATTTTCTAACTCTGGTTATTCTCGCCACACTGGTAATATTTTCCATAATCTATGTAAAGTATCCCAGAAAGGAAAGGAGTGAGAAAAATAGTGGGGAGAAGAAACAAGAAATAAAGGACGAGATTCTGGATGAAGAACACTTATAATTTTTCCAGATAATTCTCTATTTTATCCAACCCCAATTTCAAGTTCTCCATTGAGGTGGCAAATGATATGCGGAAGTGATATTCCCCGTAGTTTCCGAAGGCAAATCCGGGTGTGATTGCGACCTTCTCCTTAACCATCATATCCTCTGCCAGTTTTTTGGAAGGTATGTCGTATTCGTAGCGCGGAAATGCGTAGAAAGTAGCTTTCGGTTTTTTTATCTTTATTCCCGGCATCTTTGAGAGGCGCTCATACACGTAGTCTCTTCTTCTCTTGAACTCCGATACCATCTCGTCTACGTAGCTCCTCGTTTTCAGAGCCTCAAGAGCGGCGTACTGGGCCATGCTAGGCGCGCAAGATATTGTGTGCTGTTGAACCTTCTCCAGATCAGGAATGTAGCGAGATGGGGCAATCAAGTAACCTATTCTCCACCCGGTCATAGCCCAGCCCTTCGAGAACCCGTTCACTATTATTGTATTCATTAGCAAATCTTCGTAAACTCCCGGAGACACGTGTTCTCCTTCGAAGATTATTTTTTCGTATATTTCGTCGCTTATGAGAATTAGGTCGAAATCAAGCACGAGATCTCTTATTGCTTTTATGTCTTCGTGGTTTAGTGTTCCTCCCGTCGGGTTAGTGGGGGAATTAATTATCATTACCTTTGTTTTGTAATCTATCTTGTTCACGATGTCGTCGATGTTTAATCTCCAATCTCTCTCCTCATCCAATTTAATACTTACCGGTTTTCCACGGGCGAAGTGAACCATCTCTCTGTAAGACACCCACCCCGGATCAGGGATGAGAACTTCATCTCCCGGGTCCACGAACGCGGATAATATATTGAAAATCGCTAATTTTGCAGGGGTGACTATGACGTTTGAATAATCCACATTCACATTATTTTCCGTTCTGTACTTCTCTGCGATTGCCTCGCGGAGCTCTTTAATTCCCGAAGGAGGAGTGTAATGGGTCTTTCCCTCTTTCATTGCTTTGCATGCCGCCTCAATTATGTTAGGGGGTGTGGTAAAATCAGGCTCACCTACTGCTAGGGAAATAATATTGTAGCCCTTTTCTTTAAATTTGGCAGCCAGCTCCACAAGGGAAAGGGTCTGAGAGGGGTACATCCCCTGCACGCGTTTTGAAATGAGCATAATGCAGGGTTATAAAAATCATATATATTAGAGTTTCCACAAAAACAGCCATTTTGAGAAATATATTTATATTAGGATCACTATTAATGATTTGTGAGGGAAACCAAGGAATTGGCGATGGTTCTGATTCTCATGTTTCTCGTTGGGGCCGGTGCTTACGGGGTAAGTTATTTTATTGAAAATACCAACTTATATGGTTTCTCCATCGAGCAGTATTCGGCCTATCTGAGCGAAAACGGAACCCTTTACGAAAACTACACGTATGAAATTTACAAGGACTATCATTATCACATGCTCTACAGAACCTGGGATTCTCCTCTGTTGTATGTGAATGAATCCATGGAATGCGTGCAAATTTCCAAAGTATATTTGAGTTATGCAGGGGTAAAAACAATCCCCTACGTGAAGGATTACCACGGCTCCGTTTGGCTTTTAAACAAGAGCGATTACAACAGCGATTACATTAATTACATAGCGAAAAAGGCCAAGAATAGCGAAGCGGGGGTATACGCACCGGACGGATTTCCCGCCGGGCATTACCAAGTGAAATACGTTTTCAGGATAAAACCCACCCTGCTCTACGACGGAAAAGACTATTTTTTCAAATTTTTCCTTGCCCGTGAGCATTATAAGTACTGGAATGTGGATATCATATTTCCAAGCAAATTTCAAGTTTTGAGCGAGCCGTACATGGCTTTTAAATCTCAAGGGAAATATACGGTCATTCGAGGAACTCTCGAAGAGGATTTTCCCCTTAGAGTATGGCTCACTTTCAAAGA
>JALWEL010000174.1:957-2702 GCA_027014065.1 DHVE2 group archaeon | reverse complement strand
CCAATCTCACATTGATTTTCCATGTTAAATCTCCTTATGGCCTGCATTGATCCTTCACTAAAGTCTGTTGGAAACAGAATTTTACGGAACATCTTTATCACCTATTTCAAGTTTTTTTGAAGCACCCCAAAAAGGGCGCATATTTAATCCTTTCGCCACAAAAATGGGTAAACAAGGTATGATTCGTGACAGAGATTATCTCGCACTAAACACAAAGTCCGTCTTCTTTCTGGAGTTCGTCTATTTTTTCCCTCTCTTCCTCCTCGTTTAAAATCCCTTATCTCTCAGTTCCTTCAATTTTCTTACCTTCTCTTCAAAAGATTTTTCCATTTTCGTTTTCGTGGACAGATGCACCCCTATATCTCCGTATTTTCTGTAGCTACAGAAATGCATATATATAATTATGCAATATCTCGTAACTATGAAAGATATGATAAATTTGATAAACTCTAAAGCGTATCGATCTCTGAGGGACGTTATGATTCACTGGGGATTCGGGCATACTGGTGCATCCATATATGCCCTTCTCGCCCTATCCTCAAGACCCATGACTGCGAAAGAAATAGCGGAGCATGTAGGCAGAGCGTATTCATCGGTCATCAACGAAATAAACAAGTTAATCAGGCACGGAATGGTAACAAGAACTAAAGGTGAGAAATGCTACGAGTATTCAGCCGTTATAGACGTTATAAAGATCATAAAAAATAAAAGGAAAAAGGTTGTTGACCTCCTCACTCATGTGAAAGAGGGGTTAGACGCTTACGATCATTCTTTTGAGGATTTTAAAAAACATCTTGAGGAGGCTATATATTATCTGAATAAGATGATAGAAGGTGATGAAAATGGCGGAAAATAAAAGTTTGAATGAGGGGGAAATAATAGACTATCTGCACAAAATAATGGATAAGAAATTCGTGAGATACATCCTCAAAGAACTGACGGAAGTGAAGAAAATCGAGAGATCCTTTGCCATATACGCCGGCGTGGAGAAACCAAGAGGTGTGAGGGAGAGGATGCATGCCAAAATAGTGGGGGAAGCTATTGAAAGGGGCGCAGAGAAGTTCGGTGCATCTCCTGATGCAATCAAAAATTTCCTCAAGGATTCATACATGAGAAAGGCCTTCGCAGTGATAGTCAGAAGCATAGCGGAAGACGGAATCACGAAACCTCAAAGGTTGATTGCACCCTTTATGGTTGTATGGAACTTTACCAAGCAGTGCAATCTGAAATGCAAACACTGCTACGCCAATGCCACCCCATATCCCGCTCCAGATGAATTAACGTTAGAGGAGAAATTTCAGGTTGTTGATCAGCTGGATGAGGCGGGAGTTGCGGCCATATCGTTCTCCGGTGGAGAGCCTTTGATCCACAAAGATTTTTGGAAAACTGCGGAGTACGCAAAGTCCAAAGGTTTTTATTTGAGCGTGGCAACCAACGGCACGTTAATAAGCGAGAAGGTCGCTCGGAGATTGAAAGAAGTGGGAATAAGATACGTGGAAATAAGCCTGGATGGTCCGAATCCAGAGATACACGATGAGTTTCGTGGTGTAAAAGGTGCATTCAACGCCGCAGTGAGAGGGATTAAAAACGCTAAAGCGGCTGGATTGGAAATCGGGATTGCCACAACAGCAACGCATGAGAATCTTGATTACATACCAGACATCATTAAACTTGCGAGAGAGCTAAAGGCAGATCGTTTCATAGTCTTCAACTTCATACCCACAGGAAGAGGAAAAGATATAATC
>JALWEL010000174.1:0-947 GCA_027014065.1 DHVE2 group archaeon | reverse complement strand
TTTTCAACATGTCCCGCATATGCAAGAGTATCTCTCACTGAGATGAACAAGGGCATGGGTGGCAAAGTCTCGCCCACGCATTTCGCTGAGATGGAGCTACCTGAGGAATTCGGTGGTGCCGCAAAGGCCCTTACTGAATTTATAGGCGGATGCGGCGCTGGGCGCATATACTGCTCCATAGAGCATAATGGGGATATACAGCCGTGCGTCTTTATTCCGGTGAAAGTTGGAAATGTTCTCAAGGATGGTTTCGTTAACGTGTGGAAGAACAGCCAGATCCTCAATTCTTTGCGTGATAGAGATGCTGAAAACTATGCGTGCCATACATGCCCGTTCAGGTATGTGTGCGGTGGATGCCGTGCAAGAGCCTACGCTTACCATGGAGATCTTCTTGCCCCCGATCCGGGATGCATAATAATGAAAAAAGACTGGGAGAATATCGTTAGGGAAATGAAGGCAGAGATGAATACAAAAACACCGGTGCCTGTACTTTCGAAGTGATGCTAATATGAAAATTCTCCTCATTTCCCCGCCAACCATAAGCGCAATAAAGGCCATCATAGGCACCACCGGGCCTCCCCTAGGCCTCGCTTATCTTGCCTCCATAGTAAGAGATGAACACGATGTGAAAATAGTGGATTCTCTTGCTGAAGATTTAACATACAACGATGTGAAAAAAATAATAAAAAATTACGATCCAGATGTGATAGGAATAACAGCCACAACTTCTATGGTTCCCGATGCATATGCGGTGGCCAAGATAGCGAAGAGATACAACGAAAATGTGAAAATCGTCATGGGCGGGCCTCATGTCACATTCACTCCTGAGAGAACCCTGCACGAATGCCCGTGCATAGACTATGTGGTAAGAGGAGAAGGGGAAATAACGTTCAAAGAGCGTGTGAAATCATTGGAGAGCGGAAAGGATGTTAAGAATGTCAAAGGAC
>JALWEL010000173.1 GCA_027014065.1 DHVE2 group archaeon | reverse complement strand
TTTTCACATCTAAAACTTTTCCTGGTAAGTAACCCGAATACTGGGCAGTGTTAAAATTCCCATTATTTTGTAAAAGAACCGCATAGGAAGAAATGTAGTTTGTTACTAACCCTGTAACCACTAAATCTTCCTCCCCATCATGGTTAAAATCGCCCGCTGCGCATGACACAAGATAAACTCCAGAATCGGCGTTTATGGTGTTTTGTACCTGAAAGTTTCCCGGGGAGGTCTGATTGAATATCACCAATTTTCCAGGTAAAACAACAGCTAGCCCGGGATAGTTGGAAGATGAAAGATTAATGACAGCGAAATCCTGAGCGGGCGAACTGAGGGGGATAGTTAAGTTCGGTGCATCACCATCAGTGAAATGGTCTCCGTAGAATATGTCGATTCCAGTGGAGTTGTAAGATCCCACAATCACGTCGTTCTTCCCGTCGCCGTTGATATCCCCTATCCAAATTCTGGCGGTGTTGTTCAGAGAAGATGTTAAATTTAATAATTCTCCGGCTGAGCTCAGGTAGAGAGTTACATTGTTGTCCAAAATGTGGCTCACCGCAAAGTCCTCTTTATTATCCGAATCTAAATATCCCGCGGCCACGTAATACGGATATCCGTATACGGGCACTGTTGCGCTCGGTGTGACAGGGAACCCGTGGCCATCGTTTAAAAACACAGCGGTGGAATTGGAACCGGTTTCCGCAACGATTAGGTCTTTGATTTTATCACCGTTTACGTCCCCCAAAGTGATTCCTGTGGGATATATCCCTCCGTGTAGCGCCTGATCCGCGATTCCTTTGAGCGAATTGTCCCTCTGATACAGAATGTACGGAAGAGACGGACTATCTCCTTTGCCCCCAGTGGCACCCACCAATAAATCGTCCATTCCGTTTCCATCAAAATCCACCCTCTGCAATTTGATCACATTGGAACCTGCGTATATCATTCTATTTGGTTCTTGCCCATCATGGAACGGTCCGTTGAATATGGCCATGGGTCGAGGATATTCCACATATCCGTAGATCTCTTTGTTTATGTAAGATGCGATTATATCAGGAACATGCTCATTATTGAATCTGCCCACCCCGATGGCTATGACCCCGGGCCCCGCACTTAGATTCAGCGAAGGATTCGCTTCCAATCCTGAAGAACTGCCGAAGTATATTGATATGTTTCCAGAGACAAAATTTGACACAACCAAATCCTTTATATTGTCTGCGTTTATGCGTGCTGCCACGATGTCTGTGGATGAATCGGTATTCAACACAATGGATGGCTGAGTGGGTAATCCATTGGTTCCCTGATAGTATACGTTTATCTTCTTTCCTCCGTCAAGTATAACCGCTAAGTCATCTTTGCCGTCTCCGTTGAAATCTCCCGCAGCCATGCGAGAGATATTTGCGCCCAATGAAATAGTTTTTGGAGATTCTCCATTAGTAAATGGAGAGGAGTATATGGCAATTCTGCTATTCTGTCCGAAGGATGAAGAGTTTGTGCTGTATGCAGCCGCAATATCTTTTTGAGAATCATCGTCGAAATCGCCAACAACCAGCGATTTTATAATCACAGGCACATTATTTCCACCCGATATACCCGGTGGACTCAGGGCAATGGGATTTGTGGGATCAGTTAGATTGTAAACCAGGACTTTATCGTAGTCAGACAGGGTTGTGCTGCTGTCATTGTGACATGATACCGCTATTTGCTCATTCACAATTACCACATCTGTGGGATGATAAAGCCCTGTTGATGAGTTAAGAATCAGATCCGGTGTTACATTAACAAATCCTCCGTGATTCAAGTAGATGCTCATATTTTCCTGCCGATATGATACGGTTACAACATCAGGATGTCCATCATGATTAACATCTCCTGCGTATGCTGAACTTATTTTCATGTTTTCGTAGAGGGGAAGAGCTTGAAGATTGTAAGGAAAGCTACCGTTTGGGTCTAGCCCGGATGCCCGCGCTTCGAGTTCAGAACCATTTGGATAGAGTTTGTATCCTTTTTGCACAGTATTTCTCTTCTCAATATTCTGCTGGTGCAAGAACATGGCAAATCCCGCAGAGGATAGAACGAGCAAGGTTATGAAGAGTGCTGCCCACTTTTTCATGAGGGAAAGATGTGCGTTCTCATATATATACATTTAGGGAAAATCATGCCAAAATAAATATGCTCGAAAAATCATGCCTTTCTATGAAAATCGCCACCGAGCTATGCGAAAAAGAGCAAATAAAAATAATAAAAGAGATTATGCCCGAGTTCGAGGTTAGTTGCATAGATGATGAATCCTCGAGAGATGCTGAGATTCTCCTTTTCCTCCACTGGAAAAAGGTCAGAGGATACTTAAAATATATGAAAAATCTCCGGCTATTGCAGGCGCTCACCGCAGGGGTCGACCACATTTCCCTCGAAGAGATTCCGAAAAACGCGTATCTTTGCTCCAATTCCGGTGCAAACTCGTGGGCGGTGGCCGAGCATGCTCTCGCACTCATTTTTTCCGCCCTGAAAAGAATTGTGATACGAGACAAAATGATGCGAAAGGGGGAATTTCCACAGCTTATGAAAAGCAAATTGCTAAGGGAGAAAAACGTCGCAATAGTTGGGTTCGGGCACATCGGGCAGGACTTAGCCAGAATGCTCTCTCCCTTCAACACGAGAATATACGCGGTGAATAGAAGCGGAAAATACAACGGGGATATAAA
>JALWEL010000172.1 GCA_027014065.1 DHVE2 group archaeon | reverse complement strand
TCGTACGGATCATATCCTTCGTAATTTTGAGCCAATACCCAGTCATACATTTTCATAAATATATCATTAATATCCATCCTTTCCACCCAATAGGACAGATACCATTTTTTTTGCACTCTTCCCATCCCCATACACCACCGGCGCGCTGGACATCTCATTAAATTTCTCTTTATCCGTAATGATTTCGTTCACATGGTTAATCACATTATTTGGATCAACGCCAACCACGATATTGCTGCCTACTTCCACAGTCTCCGGTCTCTCTGTGTTATCTCTAAGAGTAAGACATGGAATATGGAGAATATTGCTCTCTTCCTGTATCCCGCCAGAATCTGTAAGCACCAATTTTGCATTGGCGAGGAGCAAAAGGAAATCTAAGTACCCTATGGGCTCAGTAACAATAAGGTTTGGATTGTTTATCTTCAATCCATTTTCTTCTATTCTCTTTTTGGTATGCGGATGCATGGGGAAAATTGCATGATGATCCAGCATATTGAGCATATCTACGAGTTTCTTTAACCTCTCTGGGTCATCCACGTTCTCGGCCCTATGAAATGTTATAACAATATATTCTCCTCTTATGAGAGAGAATTTATCCAGAATCTTGGACTTTCTCTTTGCAATCTCCAAATTCTGGTACACCGCATCCACTATGGTGTTTCCTGTCACGTATATTTTATCCTCCGAAATTCCTTCGTAGAGCAGATTTTCTTTAGCAACATCCGTAGGCGCAAAGAGATAATCGGATATATGATCCACCACAATCCTATTTATTTCTTCGGGCATCCTCCTGTCGAAGCTCCGCAGGCCCGCCTCCACATGTCCCACAGGGATGTGCAATTTAACAGCAGCCAATCCCCCTGCGAGAACACTATTTGTGTCTCCTTCAACAAGCACCACGTCCGGCTTTTCTTTCATCAATATACCCTCTATTCCCTTGATCATCTCTCCAGTCTGGGAGCCATGTGAGTGGTACTTTTCTCCCACATCTAATTTATAATCTGGCTCTGGAAGTTCTAAATCTTCGAAAAAAACCCTGTCCATGTTGTATGAGTAATGCTGACCAGTATGTATCACAAAATACTCTATTTTTCTTCGCTCCAATTCTCTTATCACCGGCGACATTTTGATTATTTCGGGCCTTGTTCCCAAAACGACGCATACTTTCATTCCCTAACACCCAACTTGACCACATTCAATTCTACGCCATTAATTATGTTCTTAGTATCCACGATCACTGGATTTTCAGCCATGAGCTCTTTCAGGGCATTCCAATCTATATTTCCATAAATATTGTGCTCGGTGGTTATAACTACCGCATCCGCATCTTTCACAGCGTCTTCAATAGATCTCTCGGGCACATAACCCATGTACTCTTCCACATACGGATCATGTATCACTACCCTCGCACCTTTATTCAGAAGGAGTAAATATACTTCATACCCCGGGCTCTCCCTCGGATCAGAGACATTGCCCTTATACGCGAGTCCCAGAACCGCGATTTTCGCCCCATTTATTTCTTTGCCCTTTCCTCTCAATGCATTTTCAACTATCTCCACCACATGTTCAGGCATATAGGAATTTATTTCAAGGGACTCCTTAATTATTTTTGATTCGGAATAATCTTCTATCAGGAACCATGGATCTTTTGTCAAGCAATAACCCCCCACTCCGGGCCCAGGAAGATGAATGTTAACGCGAGGATGAGAATTCGCCATTTCTATAGCTTTGTACACATTGCCGCCGACTTTTTCAACTATAAGTGCCAGCTCATTTGCCAGCGCGATGTTTACAGCTCGATACGTATTTTCCATGAGCTTTGCCAGCTCGGCGGTTTTCACATCGGTCACATGTATTTTGCCCTTCACATAATGCGAATAAAACTCCCTTACTTTTTCTCCGGATTTCTCATCAGCCCCGCCAACAATTCTATCATTGTGTATTAATTCGTACATCAAATTGCCCGGAAGAACCCTTTCAGGGCAGTACGCAATGTGAAAATCTTCGCAGCATTCCAAACCACTTTTTTCCTCAATTATTGGAATCAAAATATTCTCTGTAGTACCCGGAGTCACTGTAGACTCCACGATAATGACATCCCCTTTTTTAAGTACCGCTCCTACAGAAGCACATGCGGATTTGAGATGCTGCAAGTTTATTTTTTTGTTCGCTTTATTTAATGATGTGTTCACCGCAATCAAATAGTAATCGGAATTTTTCATTTCGGTTCCAACTTTAAGCATTCCGGTTGATATTGCTTTTTTTAACGCTTCTACGAAACCCTCCTCTTTGATGTATGTCTTTCCATCCGTTACTTCGCTTACAAGCTTTTCGTTTATATCGTATCCATACACTGGAATGCCTGCGTTTGCAATTGTCACCGCCGTTGGGAGTCCAATATAGCCAAGTCCGACTACTGCTACTTTCATCTGTTTTCACCTTCCACTATATCTCTTATTTTCTTTATTACTTCCTCTTTTACTTTCTTTGATCTCTCTAAAGAGGCACTCATCTTCTTTCGAGAAAGAAGATAACTTAAAATATCTTTTGGGTCACGGGAATGATAAAGCCAGCCCCTTTCAACCATTTCTTTATCCACAGAAAGCAGTTCTTTTCCGGGGAAAAACGATACCGCAGGGATCCCCATGCAGGCTGCTTCACGTCCGAGTGTTCCAGAGCCAGTTAAAACCGCCCTGGCATGCCAAGCGGCGCAGAGGCCATTCACTGGATTATCCGGAACAAACAAATTTTCCATTGATTTATATTTCTCTCTCTCCTCTTCATATCTGGGCAAGAGCACTATATTGTAATTTTCTTTGCTGAACTCTTTTATCAGCTCAGGAACTATGCTTCTAAAGTTACCTTCCAAATAATACGCCTTGTATGCCTCCGGACGTATCAAAATATAGTCTGAAAATGGAACTTCTTTTTCGCATTTCTCTGGATTGAAATCCGCAATATAAATGTCCTCTTTAAAACCATCAAAAATCTCCACATTATTTGTGTTAAATTTATCGTAATTAAGAAACTTCGGTAAAATCAAATATGTACTTTTCTCGTAAATTAGTTTGTTCGTTTTGTTGTAAAAATCGTTATCTGTGATGGTAATTGATTCTCTCCTTCTCAATCTGCTGGCTAAGATCCCATATATTGAGCCATGAGATAGAAAAAAATCAAATTTAGGCACGATAATAGCAAGATGAAAACTTCTCCAAACCAAATTAGCTGCTTTGGTCACCTTGTTTTTACCGTGATATTTTCCAACTTTTTTGTAATTTAACCCGTATTTGTCCATCAATTTAGTAACTTCCGCGTAATCTCTCGCGGTAAAGTAAAACTCGTAAGGAAGCGAATTAATTAAAGATTTGAACAGCAACGGCTCGTGAGAGTTCTTAACGTCGACCCAAACTTTTCTCTTACTCATTACCACTGATAAATGAGAACAATACTAAAAACTTATGGAATGCAAAAATTTATTTTATTAAAGGATATACGGCAACGAGGTGAAACTCATGTCAAAAATACACCTGATGTGGCCCGAACTAGATAAGGAGATGATTGATGCGGCAATCCAAGCATGGCAAAACGAGAAGATGGTTATGGGAGAGAGCGTGTTCAAATTTGAGGAGGAATTTGCAAAATATATTGGGGTAAAGCATGCAATATCCACAAGTTCTGGCACCATGGCTTTATCTCTGGCGCTTATTGGTTCAAAACTAACCGGTAAAAGCAATATTTTAACCACGCCATTCACATTTATTGCTACTTCAAATGCAATAATACATGCCGGTATGAATCCGGTGTTCGCGGACATAAATTTAAACAATTATCTTCTTGACCACAAAAAGAGCGAAGAGTATTTAAAAGAAAACAATACGGAGGGCATAATGCCCGTACACCTATACGGGCACCCTCTCGACATGGATAAATTTATGGAATTAAAAGAAAAATATAACCTCGTACTCGTAGAAGACTGCGCTCAGGCACATGGTGCAGAGTGGAGAGGAAAAAAAGTAGGTTCAATAGGAGACTTTGGAGCATTTTCTTTCTATTCTGCTAAGAATATGACGGTTGGAGGAGATGGGGGCATGGTTACCACGAATGACGATGAAGCAGCTGAGAAAATAAGAAGCTTGAGGGATTGTGGAAGAAAGGACAAATACACTCATATCTATGTGGGTTACACCGCAAGATTGAACACAGCAAATGCGGCAATCGGAAGGGTGCAACTCAAAAGGCTGGACGCATGGAATGAGAGAAGGAGAGAAATAGCGAACATATACAGAAATCTTCTGGCGGATGTGGAAGAGATAGCATTGCCTCCAGAAGATACTCATGGAAAATCCGTTTACCACCTCTTTGTTATAAGAACTAAAAAAGGAGAGAGAGATAAACTCAAGCAATATTTAAATGAAAATAATATAGAGACTGGCATTCACTACCCTCTTTCAAACAATATGCAGCCAGTTTATCAGGAGCTCTTCGGATTCAAGGGCGGCGAGTTTCCCAACAGCGAAGAGGCAGCCAATAACGTGCTCAGTATACCCATGCATCCCGGTCTGAAGAATGATGAAGTAAAGTACGTAGCTGAGAAGATACGCGAGTATTATGGTAGGTGAATTCCATGAGGATAGGTGTTGTGGGTTTGGGGTACTGGGGCAAGAAAGTTGCAAGGGAGTATAGAGATTTGATGAGAGAGGGAGTAATCGATGAGTTAGTTCTTTGTGACACAATTGAAGATAATATAGAAGCTATAAAAAAAGAATGCCCGGAATGTAAATTTTCCAAAAATTATTCAGAAATAATGAATAATTTGGATGGCGTCCATATATGTACCCCCAACTCAACACATTTTGATATAGTTAAAGATTTTATAAATGCTGGAGTTAATATTCTCGTTGAAAAACCCATGGCACTTAAGTTCAGCGAGGCCAGAAAACTTGCATATAAGGCATATAACAGAAACATTGTATTTGCCGTCGGGCACATATTTAGATTCAATAACGCTGTCAGAAAAGTTAGAGAAATGTATGAATCAGGGGAATTGGGAGATGTATACTACGCTAAATTGCAGTGGAGCACACTCATGGATTCTCCGCCCGGCAGAGATGTTGTATATGACTTGGCACCCCATCCATTTGATATTTTAAATTTCATTATTGATGACTGGCCCATTAAAATATCTGCCGTGGGAAAGGCATATCGCCGTGCGAATTATGAAGAGGTTGCATACATTAATGGAGAGTTTGAGAATTCACTTATTGCTAATATAGAAGTGAGCTGGATATACCCCGACAAAATAAGAAGAGTGGAATTAATGACTTCTACTAAGTTTGTTAGGCTGGAAGCGGTAAAGCAGGAAATAAGGGTTTTTGATATAGAAAAGGGGACATGGGAAAATGTTGATGTGACTCCAAATAACACAATAAGGGACGAGGCATCTCACTTTATTACCGCAATAAAAAACAAGCAAACACCTATAAATGATGGATTTAATGCTGCTGAAAATGTACGCGTATTAGAGGCGGCAGTAGAATCTATCCGAACTGGAAAAACAATATCTTTGGAGTGGTGAAAATGCCGGATTATGCAATTATTAAGAAGGCAAAAATAGGGAAAAACTCCAAAATATATGACCAAGTAAATCTATATGGGTGTGAAATCGGCGAAAACACCAAGGTAGATTCTTTTGTTTACATTGAAGGCGGGGTTAAAATTGGAAACAATGTGAAGATTCGCCCATTTAGTTTTATTTGCGATGGAGTAACAATAGAAGATGACGTGTTCATAGGACCAAATGTTACGTTCACAAACGATAACAATCCCCGGGTGCGGGGAGAATGGAAATTGCTCAAAACTACAGTGAAAAAAGGCGCCTCTATCGGTGCAGGGGCGGTTATCCTTCCTGGAATCACAATAGGAGAATACGCACTAGTGGGTGCAGGCTCAGTAGTTACTAAAGATGTGCCCCCAAGAGCGGTGGTTGTTGGAAATCCAGCAAAGATTATAAGATATCGATCAGAGGAGGATATAAAGAGTTTGTTAGAGTGATTTCTATGCTCTGGTTGTATTTTTTAACCTCTTTTATACTCACTGCCATCATTCTTTTTATCCTTTGGAAAATAGGAGGTATTGGTAAATATGTGGATGACCACAACAAACCCTCACCTAGGAAAGTTGCTGTTGGTGGAGGGGTGGCGGTAATTTTAGTTACAGCATCACTGTATATAATGTTAGGAATGATCGTCAAATCTGATTTTTATATCTCATATAGTGTAGCAGGAATGGTAATTATCGCCTTTTTTATTGGTTTGTATGATGATTTAAAAAGCATAAGAAAGTGGAAAAAAGTACCCATTTTAGGAATTGCAGCACTGCCAATTGTTGTCACATATTTTATTGCAGGAGTAGATTTGTGGCAGCCAACTATACTTGGAATTAACTTTTCAATTTGGTACTGGATATTCATAATACCTATTGTAGTAGCAGGATTTGCAAATGGAGGAAATGTAATCGCTGGATATGATGGAATGGAAACTGGAATTTATACCCTAATTTCCTTGTTGTATTTGATGATAGGGTACATTATAAACTCTCAAATAACCATAATTCTAAGCGGTGTTTTGCTTTTCTCACTTATTGCCATGCTAATTTACAATTGGTCTCCTTCTAAACTGTTGCTGGGGAATGTGGGAAGCTTTGCCATAAGTGCAACTTTAGGGATAATTCCACTTATTGGGCATTTTGAAATAGTTCTGCCTATCGTATTTGGACCACACATTATAGAGGTGCTTTTACAAATAAAGTACACACGAAAAATAAAATATGATGTGTTTGGCGATGTTGATGAAAAAGGCATAATTCATAACAAATACGGTATAAAATCCATCATTCACTGGATCATCTCATGGGGTAACATGACTGAAAAGAAAGTAACCATGGCCATGCTGGGCATAGAGGCTTTGCTTTGTGTAATTGCGTTCTTTGGGTGGTATTTCTCCTATTTTATGTTTTAATTACCTATTCCGTCGGTGTGAACTATTTGGGCAAATAGAAGAGACGTTTGAATTCATAAATCGCTTTGCAACTGAATGAGTATATCTCCCACATCCCAGAGCTCTATGTTTTCAGGGTAATAATCTAATTCATCCTTGTCTGCAACAATGAGCACCCTGCGACACTGGAACTTGCCCAATCTCTCCTCAATTTCTTTTATTTCTCTTTTACTCACTTTTCCCCATTTAACCTCTCCAACTAAATATATTTTATTGAAATCCAAGAGCATTATATCAATATCGTACTCTTTTGTAAGATACAGCACGGGATTCTTATTGAACATCTTAGCAAGGAGAGCTCTAAAAAACATCTCCACATGATGCGGTATTTTCTCCCGATAATATTTTCTTTCCAACTCCCTCTCTGAAAAATTGTATTTTTCGTCCAGATAATAGTAGAGATCAACCATCGGCGAATCTATGAAATACCTGCTTTTTCTTTTCCCATACTCTTCTATTCTCGATATGATTCCCATATTCAATAGATTGACAAGATACGGCTTGATAAGCGAAGAGTCCTGTCTTGGAAGCAATTTATTTCCGTACAAAAATGCAGTTATCTCAGTTAATGTATTCTTACGAATTGATATGGCTCTTATTATCGCCTCGTATCTTCTGCTCATCTCTCGCTCCTCCTCAGTGAATATCTCACCAATTAAAGATGGTACCGTGAGCTTTAAATAGGGCAAAATATCCCATATCTTTGCCGGAAAAAATCTCAAAAGTATGGGCTCTCGTAGATAAACAGCATACTCTACCAGCTCTCTTTTATCCTTTATCTTATCTTTCAAATTTAGAAGTATGTCCCTCTCATCAATCAATCCAACTTTAAACTCGGAGAAAAGCCCTAAAATCGGCGATGATGAAGAAAGCAGTTCGCGGGCAAGATGCAGCGTGGATGTGATAAGCATAATATTTTTCGGCATTTTCATATGAATATATTCTAAAAACTCTGGTGGTAGTCGGTGAAATTCATCAATTATAAGTGTATCTTTAGAATCTTCTATCATCCTTATTAGCTCCTCGTACCTTATATTTTCATTTCTTCGTTCATAGTATATGGAACCATCTCTGCGAACAAAAAAATAAGGAAGTTTGTTAAATTCTTGCTTAATCAAAAATGTTTTCCCAGTTTTTCTCCGCCCGTATACAAATATTGGCTGTTTGGCCTTGCGCAATCTTCTCAAATCCCCATATCTGGTTATGGTAACCATGATTACCATAATGAAACCATGATTTAAAAATTTTATTGCATGGAAAACACACGAACCATGAGCTCTTTTTGACCTCCCTGTTAGCTATTTTGATTTCTCATATCTCTTTATCTCCTTATACCTCTTCACGCTTCCCACAAGCCCCAGCT
>JALWEL010000171.1 GCA_027014065.1 DHVE2 group archaeon | reverse complement strand
AATTATCGTTCCACAAGATATTTCTTTACCGCCTCAGAAGAGCGTAAGTTATATATTATACCTGACTATTCGCCGCTTTATGAAACTTTGGGTATACGTCACAGTGCTACTCCTGCTTATGTTAGGGGTCTCTGTGGGGATCTATGAGTACAATGTATATACGAATAGCGGTGGAAAGAGCGTACCCGTGGTTAAGGAAGGGGATAAGATTTCTGTGCGCTATTACGGTTATATCTACTACGGCGGCGAAAGGAGGGTTTTTGACACAAACATCCAGGATATAGCGAAGGATAACGTGACGTATCCTAAGACCGTGAGTTATAAATGGACAGGGCATTTCGACCTTCTCACTTTCAAAGTGGGAAGCGGCTCCATGATAAAGGGATTCGATGAGGGAGTTCGCGGGATGAGATTGAATGAGACCAAGACCATAGTTGTACCACCAGACGAAGGCTATCCGTTTTCTTGGAATAAAGTGAGCAACGAGTCAATTTATCAGAATGTGCCAGTGGTTGAGAATATATCCATAGACCAATTCTACAAGAGGTTTGCCAATACCAACCCAACCACGAATTCCGTTTACCGCGATAAGATGTACGGGTGGAACTGCATAGTTCTCTACGTGAACCCGCTGAAGAACATAGTCACTATTCAGAACAACCCTGATCTTGACCAGGATTACGAGCTGTTTGGGAACCCGTCTCTTCTTGTCCATGTGGACAAAGTGGATGGGAGTACCATTTACTTCCACTACATAATCAAGAGTTTGCCAATTCTCCTGCCAAGCGGGGGTATAATTGACCAGGTGCACGGAGATCACTTTAGAATCAATTTCAACCAGGAAGTGGCGGGCAAAACGCTGTACTTCGTTGTCACTGTTGTGAAGATTGAGCCCGGATCCGCCTAATGAATTCCTCAAAATTTTTTATCGCCATGCTTTTTTTACGTGGATAACTCAATATTTTTACCCGCAGCGCAATTGTGTCCCCTCCGGAAACTATGGCGAGTCGTCCCCTATATGCTTCCTGCTTATCGAATCTTAGGTGCAAGGTTCCTTCTTCCGTGATAAAATCGTCCAAGAATGGCATTATCTCCTGTTCTATCCCCAGTGAGAGAAGGTGCTTCCAGAATTCTTTAATCTCTGTGTTCTTTTTTATCTCAAGTCGTAGAACGATTATTTTGTTTCCGTGATAGCCTTTCGTTTCCTGAACCTCAAAATCATTTCTTCCAGAGATAAACTCCAGAGCCTGCTTTACCTTATCTAAATCTTCGGTGGCATGGGCTATGGCGCGAAGAGCTATACTGTCTATTATTTTTTTCATAAAAAATTAGAGGTTAGCCCGTCTGGAGGGCCTGACTTTTTCCGCACCCATGCCTTTGTGGCGCATTCCGCGTCCCTTCTTTCCAGCGGAGGTTAGTCCCCTGAACGCTCTTCCTTTGTGCGTGTTGTTAGTTATCCAATTTATTTTGGGATCACTCTTGATCACCGGATGATGCGGGTCAACCATTATTATCTCGTAAAATTTGTGCTTTCCGTCCTCTCCGATGTAGTAAGAGTTAAGAACTTCCAGATTGGGATATTTCCTCGATGCTCTTTCTTCCGCAATTCTCTGTATGCTCTTTCTCATTGGAATTCTGAGCATTCCCTTTCTCTTGGCCCTTCTTCCCCCCTTTATTTTCCTTCTCTGCAGGTTTCCTCTTCTCACTCTCACCCTTACTATGACGTAGCCCTGCTTCGCTTTGTATCCGAGTTCTCTTGCTCGATCAATTCTCGTGGGTCTCTCAACGCGCACAATAGCGGGGCCCTTTCTCCATTCGATCATCCTTTCCCATTGAATCTCGCGCACATAAGAGCGGTCTTTCTCTCTCCACGCATTCTTTACGTATCCGTACATATTTTTTGATCTCTTATCCGGAAGCTTATACATTTGAATTCCTCCTTGGGATTCTCTCTACGAGAACATCTCCCATCGCCCGTAGATGGAGAAGGTATATAAAAAATATTCGCTACCTCAATTCTTCGAGTCTCTCCACGCACTTCCTCTGCATGTATCCGTTTCCAACTTCAGTGTATATCAAAGCCGCTTCGTTTAGCAGCCTTTTCGCTTTTTCCTTCTCTAATAAGGGAGAGTAGTTGTAGAAAGCGTCGGCGATGTCGTGGGCATGGGGGGTGCTCATGGATTTTATCTCATTCGCTCTTTTGATTATGTATTCGGTTTCCTTTCCTTCTAACATCTCCAGAACCAAGGTTATTAAAGGAACAAGCCTATTGTCTCCGGCTTTTCTCGAATATGGTAGCGAGGTTTGGAGCCATTTTATGGTGTTTTCTTTGTCCTTTTTCATTGCGTAAAGCTCTGCTAAGTCCTCCGAAGAATATGCGGCCATGAAATTGTCGCCGTATTTTGCGGATTTTTCATAGCAATCCAGGAAATATTTCTCTGCCTTCTCCAGATTCCCTGTTCTTTTGTATAAGTCCCCTAAATTATGGATAGCTGCCAGATGAAAATGATGCTCCTCTGGTAGAATTTTCAGTATTTTCTGGAGAATCTTCTCAGCGCTGGTTAAATCTCCCAAAAGCATGTACAACCCGGAGATGTGGAACATGACCTCTCCTTTGAATTCGTCATCTTCCATGTCGTCCAACAGGGATAGGGCATCGATAATTAACTGATGCGCATCGCCGTATTTTTCCATGTACAGCGTCAGCTTTCCCTTTT
>JALWEL010000170.1:7877-8488 GCA_027014065.1 DHVE2 group archaeon | reverse complement strand
CCCCAGCTTCGCCTTGGTCTGCCCGTCAAATTGCGGGTGTGGATGCCGAACGTGGATAACGGCGGTAAGACCTTCGCGTACATCTTCACCCTGAAGGGTGATATCTTTGGAGATTTTATGCTCTTTGGCAAAGTCGTTTATGGCCTTGGTGAGCGCGCTCCTGAACCCAGAAACATGCGTTCCTCCTTCTATGGTGTTTATGGTGTTCACAAAAGCAAGAAGATTTTCCGATGTGCTATCGTTGTACTGAATTGCAAATTCCACGATTATGCCATTCGCATCCTCATATCCGTAAATGACATCGCGGTGAAGCACGTTTGCCCCCTCGTTTAGGTAGCGAACGAATTCGATTATTCCGCCTTCGTACAGAAATTCGTCCCTCTTTCCAGTCCTTCTATCTTCGAGCTCGATTCTAACCCCTTTATTTAGAAAAGCAAGGTACATCAGCTTTTTTCGAATGGTCTCGTATTTGATATTGGTGGTCTCGAATATTTCAGGGTCGGGCTTGAATCGAATGTATGTGCCACGAGAATAGCGGAACTCTTCTTCGAAATCCCCGTACTTGAACACGCCTTTTTTCGCCTCACCGATGACGCTCACGTCCATCTGTG
>JALWEL010000170.1:0-7867 GCA_027014065.1 DHVE2 group archaeon | reverse complement strand
TCTGTGGTTCTCCTCGGATATACCACTGGAAATACACCTTGCCGTCGCGCCTAACGTACGCTCTCAACCACTCTGAGAGGAAATTCACCACATGAATACCGACTCCATGCAATCCTCCCGTGATCTTGTATGATTTCTTATCGAATTTCGCACCGGCGTGCAGAACGGTTAGAACGATTTCCAGAGCGCTCTTACCCTTTTCGGGATGTATATCCACGGGAATTCCGCGGCCATCGTCCTCCACGCTCACGCTTCCGTCCTCGTGGATTATGACGGTTATGTTTCTGCAATAACCTGCAAGTGCCTCATCAATTGAGTTATCAACCACTTCGTAAACCAAGTGATGCAATCCCCTTTCATCTGTGCTGCCTATGTACATTCCCGGCCTCTTTCTCACGGCCTCTGCGTCCTGAAGAATCTGAATGGCTTTGGCGTTGTACTCTTCCATAATTTTCACCTTGTTTTTTGGAATGCACCAACATTTAAAATACTTTCATTTCGAGCAAAAATTAGGAAGAAATTAAGAGGTGTTGTTAAGGGGAGTTTTGTATATTTGCACTTCTACATCTGCATTGTTCGGCAGATTGTACGCTATAACCCACGTACCGTACGGGCCGTTCATGGGTGGCCCAACGTTAATCGTCACCCCGGACTTGTCTATTGTTCCGGGAGTAATATCTTCATGCTCTACATTAAAATTATTTTGAAGATTTCCGTTGGAATCGTATAGCCTCGCGGAACTATCATCACTTAACGTGCTTGGATCATAGATAACCCATACGCCTACCATTCCCCATGTCTTATTTACTTCAAATCCTTTCTGGCCCTCCCCAGATATGTTCATTGTCATTATCAACTCTCCCTGAGGTGCTACTCCGGTTGATGGTGATGGTTTGTTTCTTTTTTTAGGTATAGATACTACCCCTGCAGCGATTATCACTCCAACTACGATTATTAGCAACAGTAGATACCCTCTCTTATTCACGATTTCACCCCCTTTACAATTCCGTGTCTGTACGCAAATATAGCATACCCTATGACAATTAAAAGAGTTATCCATAATACAAATAAATATACATCTCCCCAATACCCTAAAATGGAGATATTGTTTGGAACATCCACCGTTTGTGGTATCCCAAGAATTAAATTTAGTATTTCCATTAGAGACAGCGGACTCAAAAAAGTGATTATTTTTAGAGTTGTGGGAAATGCGTTTCTAAACTCTGCTACCGTATGTATATTGTGCATCTTGGAAACTATATTGAGACCATGATAATACGCATTAGAGCCCATCGTGAAAAGAAAGATAATAACGAAAATGGATATTACTATACTCCACATCCTCTTTTTAAAAATTGTTCCTACACATCCTCCTATAAGAGATATAATAAAATATATCATAAAAACAGCAAAAAATGCAGCTGGATACCACACCGAAAAACCGTTTATATAATTAAACAAAACACCGTAGGTGAGCCAAACAATTGAAGATGCTAAAAAACTCATAAAAAGTAAGATGAAAATGCGAGATAAATAAAGAGAGGGCCGAGTTTGATCATATAAGAGAAGGTAATGGTTCATCTGATTTTCCTCGTATTGAGACATAATAATGGAGCTTATTGGCACCAATAAGAAGGCCATATATGAAACTATATTTCTCCAAAAATCATACACGTTCTCTACTTTCATTAAAGTTATTTGACTTTGAGATGGATACTTTGAATTCGCCATATACCACACATACCAGTTGTGAAAATTAATGCTGTTGTCGTATGCAACTATAAAACCTATAAAAAAGCTAAGAACGGAGATAATAAGTATTTGGTAATTATGCGCAATAAAGCCATACTTAATATGAATTAGGAATTTGTTTTTCATGGCTATCCCCAGCGTATAATCGCTCATATATGGTATCCAATCCCTCTATCTTTGCTTGGTAAATTTCTACTCCTTCATTAACCAACTTGCGTATGATCTCGGGTACTTTTTCCTTTGAAACTTCTATTACCATCAACCCGTCTCTCTCGATATAATTTTTCATCTCATCCGGAATATTCCCTATATATTCCACCCGTAAATTAATCGTGTTTTTGGGTGTATATTCCCCCAGTATCCTTCCATCACTCATAAAAATAACACGATCACAGATTGGAGTTAAATAAAGAAGATTGTGAGAAGAGATTAACATAGTTTTTCCCTCATCTTTTAACTGTTGAATCATATTTCGAATATCTATCGCCATAGAGGGATCCAACCCTGAAAATGGTTCATCCATAACCAAAATATCAGGATCATGTATGATACTCCGCAATATAGCAAGTCTTTTAGTCTGGCCTTTTGAGAGTTGGGATGGAACTGCACTTTTTCTATCCCAAAGCCCGAATTTTTTCAATAGCCTTTCTACTTTATCAAAAGATGTTCCCGTTAAATCCCCGATATATTTGAGATTATTTTCCATGGACATGTCAAAAAACGTGGGATATTCCTGTACATAACCAAGAGGTTTTGATGTTTTTATATTTATTTCTCCCTCATCTTTTTTAAGAAATCCTACAATTATTTTTATCAATGTAGACTTACCAGCACCGTTTGGGCCTACAAGACCCACTGTAATGCCATCTTCCACATCAAAAGATACACCATCTAATGCCCTTACTGGATGTCTCCACTTAGAATATGTTTTCTTTATTTTTCTAACCTCCAGGGCTTTCATGGTTCATCAACCCAGTACTGTCCGTAAGGGGTATCTATGTATATAATGTCACACTCCTTTAGTGCAGTTGAATTGAGATAATCGCTCAAATCTATAACAATACCTTTTCCTGTGTAGTTAAATAGAATAGAGGTACAGTAAGATTGATTTATTGCTGAATGATACTCCCAAAATTCGAGTTTTCCTTGGAAATTCATAATATCCGTGGAATTGATATACAACTTGCTTTCGTTTTTGTTTATGGTATAGTTTAAACCATGAATAAAAAATATAGAACGCTCATCATAAACCGTTTTAATAATTGTCCCAAATCCCTCGTCTATAACATAATGACCTAAATTCACAATATAAAAACCGGATGGGGCTCGATACATTTTTGTTGTTATTTGATCAATTATGGTTTGATTCCACGTAAATTTATATGTTTTTTGTTTATCGTTTATTATATACGGAACCAGCCCAAAATAAACCGGTTGTGGCATTTGAGCTGCTGGATATTGGAGAGATAACGCTTTTTTAACAGGATATCCTGGGGGAATTCTGGATATTTCCAAGCCAATACCAGGAACTCCGTTTGGATACGTTGCATTTGCACGTATTTGGAAATGTGCGTTTGTTGTAGATTCTTTTACAATAATTGTCACATTTTCTCCCATATTGTATTCTCTTTTCTCAGATTCTATTGTGAGAGTTACGACTTGATCCTCATCATTGGATGAGTTTATTATTACATAGGCTATCATGCCCGCAGATATAACCGCAATCGCAATCAATATTCCAATTATCCTCTTTCTTTCCATGGCTAATCACCAAGCACAGGATATTTTTCCTTTATTTAAACCATATCTTTTTAAAAAAATTAAAAAATTATTCATATCTTCCTCCCGCACCCCCACCACCGGCATAATAAGTGTATTCTAAATCACCACTCACGGTTGCTGATGTGTCATAGTTATCCCAAGGCCACCAGCTACTGTGATGGAAACGCCCAGTAAAAGAGTAATGGATGCCCTGTATACCAACGCTTTGATATTGTACCGCAACACCTGCTGAAAAATGTCTGGCGAACTGAGTATCTCCGCTCACATAGCCCCACCAAGCAAGGTTTGTGGTTGTGGTAGTTCGTGGACCATATGTGTAGTAGTAAACAGGAGAGCTCCAAGTAACATACGCTGACGCATCCATACCCGCACTTACTCCTTCTACAGCCACACCCATATTAGCAGATACCCCATAGGTATATGTCACAGTTCCTGCCTGTTCTCTTTTATTTATTGATAGGGGTGTCACTGTATTTAATATAAAACTAGACGGCCCACCAGATGTAGGATTGGTCAAAGAAATCTGTGTTGTTGGCGTATCTTGTGAGTTAGCCGAACTCTGTTTAAGTGTCCATGAGTTATCATTCGGGTTAAGAGATAAATATTCCGTAAAGATAAACGCTGATGCTTGCATATCCCCATCTGAACCAAATAAAGCATATGCATCGCCCACGACACTTACTACATTACCATGGCCATCTGATTTTTCATTTACCACCTCTTTCATAAAAACTGCATTTCCATGACCAGTCCCCATATATTGGGCATTTACTCCACTTGGTACGAACACTAGTATCATCAATAGTACTCCTGTAAATCCTATCACTTCCACTATGTTTTTTGCTATATCCCCCTTCTTCATAGCAAACACCATATTAACCATATAAGTTCATAGTATATATATATCGATCATGTCAGACAGATAAACTTTAGCTTTTTGTTGGTTAAATCGACAAACAAAAAAGAACATAAATAATGAGCATCAATTAAATCGTTTAATACCCGAAGGGCATGAAGGCATGGTGATAATATGGTGGAAATCAAACCGTTCAGGGCGATACATTACAACGAAGAGGAAATAGGCAAAGATTTGAGCGACGTGATAACTCAGCCCTACGATAAGATTGATGCGAAGATGCAGGACTCGTATTACAAGAAAAGCGAGTACAACTTTGTGAAGCTGATTCTCCCGAAGGAAGAGAACAGGTACGAAATCGCAGCGAAAAGGCTGAAAGAGTGGAAAGAGAACGGGATTTTAAAGAGAGACGAAAAACCGGCAATTTACATATACACGCAGGAGTTCAAGCTCCGCGGGAAGAAATACACACGAAGAGGATTCATCGCCGCGATGCGCCTGCATCCATTTGAAGAACGCATCGTTTTGCCGCATGAGAAGACACACAAAGGACCAAAAGAGGATAGATTGAAAATGTTAAGGGCGACAAAAACCAATTTAGAAGCGGGGTTCGTTCTTTTCAAAGATGACGGAAGGGTGCGAGAAATAATAGACGAAGTAGTCAGAAGAGAGCCTGATTTTTACGGCACTGACGAATTCGGGACGATAACCAGACTGTTTAAAGTAGAGGATGAGGAGAAGATAAAAATTATTCAAGAAGTGCTCAAGGATGAGCAAGTCGTTATAGCGGACGGGCATCACCGCTATGAGACGGCAGTGTTCTTCAGGGATGAGATGAGAAAGAATCATAAAGGGTGGAAAGAAAACAACGCGTTCAATTACCGAATGACTTACATGGTTCCCTTAGACGATCCCGGGCTAATTGTTCTCCCGACCCACCGCCTTCTGCTGAAGAAAAATATGCCAAACGATGTGTTTGAGAAATTGAAGAAATACTTCAGCGTGGAGGAAATAGAAAAGGAAGAAGCGGAAAAATGGTTGAAAAATAACGCAGATACGAATTCTTTCGTAATGTACCAAGACGGCAAAGCGTACGGGCTGCGCAGGTTCAGGGACGTTTCCGATATGATACGGGGCGAGTGGAGCGACGAGTACAAATCCTTGGATGCGGTGGTTCTAAGGGAAGTAATATTGAGGAGCATGGGCGTGGAGAACCCGAAAATAGATGAAGACATCGCTTACGAGAGATGGATCGAGGACGCGATTGCGAGAGTGGACAATGGAGAAGCAAAGGTCGCATTTCTTATGAATCCCACACCGCCGGAGAAAGTGCTAGAAGTGGCGAAGAATTTAGAGCGCATGCCTCAGAAAACCACGGATTTCTACCCGAAGGTCATTTCCGGGTTCACAATGATGCCCGTATCCGAGGACGAGTTCCTCTGATTTTATATTTTCTTCATTTCCTTCAGGTAAATTTTCCATGAGAAGCCGTCGTAATATATGTTTCGCTCTTCAGTTTCCACCTCGCCCACCTGATTGTCCACCGGATCAGAGCGCCAGAATTTCTTCTTCGGGGAGAATTCTTCCACGATGTCGTCATTGGCAATCATTCTAAACGCGTCCAAATTTCCGAAGTAGAACTCGTTCTCCACCTTAGTGTGGCGCTTTAAATTTCCGAAGGACGCATCCACGGGGTACCATTCTCCGTCGATATTCACCTGAGCCCAATCATGAGGGCCAGCGTAGTAAGGGGTGATGAACCAGCCGCTCTGCCATTTTGCCGGAATACCGGAGATTCTTGCAAGCGCGATGAAAAGAATTGCATGAAATCCACAGTCCCCCTTCAAATTCGTGGCCGCATACTCCCCTATATTCTCGTACGTGCCGTAATTTTTAACGTAGAAATAGCGCATGTGCGATGTCACCCACTCGTAAATTCTCCTCGCTTTTTCGAACTCGTCATCCATGCCCTCAGTAACGGTGTTCGTTATATTTTTCAGATAAGGAGAGAAAACAATGTGCGGGTATTTTTCCCACGTATGTTTTTCCTCTATTTTTCCTTCCATTCCCCCGGAGACCTCGGAAATTTCGTACGAAAACTCCAACTTTATTTCTCGCTCCTTAGTTTCGAAATACGCAGTTTTCTGCTCTCCGTCGTTCACGTAAAGATATTCTGGTGATGAGGAAATTATTTTCACCTTGTCTATTTGAAAATTCTCCCTGGGCACGGGGAGCCACACGCGGAACTTCTCCCCTTCGTATTTTTTCCTTATTCTCAGCTTTATTCCCGCGGTAATTCTGTACCTTTTTATCTCACCCGTATTCATCCTTATCAAAGTCCCCAAGATAAGCTCATTCGTCCTCGTATCTTTCTTTTTCACCCTTCTCTTCGAAAGCGATGGAGAGGAAAAAATAAGGTTATCTTCGAACCTGTTGAAGCATCTCATTTTTTTATCTATTTTCCGGCAATCTAACCAGCCATTATTCAGCCAAGCGTCTATTTCCGATTCTTTTACTCCTTGCAGATCTCTCTTCAACATCTCCCGCGCTTTTGAGATAGAAATAGAATATTCTTTGCGCAATCTGAAAATTCTCTCTTTCTCGTATTGCAATCGCAAAACCATACATGGCGGAAGGTTCATCGAGAGATATTCATCTATCCTCTTCAACGCGCCCCTGAAATCCCCCAATTTCTCTAAGATTTCAATTTCTTCAGGAAGGGAAGCAATGAAAAAATCGATCATGCTATCTCCTTTGCTAAGTTCATCAGCCCGCCGTGGTCGTAGATATCCATGGCCACCTTTGACATGGGCTTGCCCTGAATTATTAATTTTCCATCTTTCTTAATTTCTCCCGTCTCTAAATTCACTTCAATCTCATCCCCATCCTCCAATTCGGTGTCGAATATACCCGGTGCCTCGATTAAAGGCAATCCTGAGTTTATAACGTTTCTCTTGTAAATTGCGCCAAAGCTCTCCCCAATAATTAGAGATATGCCCAGCGAGATGAAACAGTCCACGGCTTGCTGCCTCGACGAGCCAGAGCCAAAATTTCTGCCGACCACTAAGATGTCCCCGGGCTTCGCCTTTTGTGGAAAATCCTCCCACCCCGGAAGATTGGAAAACGCGTGCTTGCCCATCTCCTTCAAATCGGTGATATACAGGAATCTATTGTGGAAAATCATATCCGTGTCGATGTTGTCGATTCTCTTGCCCTCGGAATCGCGAACCATCCATATTCTCCCTCTTATCGTCCTCGGCTTCATAATACCCCCATGGAAAATTAGTAATTAAAGATATTCTCTGACATCTGATTTTTTCCAAAATTCTAATATCTTTGTTTGCCATACCCCTCAAGAATGGTCATAACGAAAAAAAAGGAAGACAGAGCGAAGAAATACTTCAACTGCACCCCTGCGGAGCGGGCCGCCTTCGAAGCCGGCATAAAATTGGGATCAATATACCATCAATTTGTTGG
>JALWEL010000169.1 GCA_027014065.1 DHVE2 group archaeon | reverse complement strand
AACGCTATCGTTACCCATATCTCCTGATTCGGATTCGCTTTTCCCACGTATCGCGCATCCTCAAAGGTCCTGAACCCTTTCTTTATCTCAACACCACCGTTGTTCATCCCTGCGAGAAGCCCAAAATAGAGTCCCCCAATTACAACTATCCCTGTTATCACCAAAACCAGTATCCATCTCCTTTCCCTAACATTTTTCATTTTTTTCACCACCTTCAACGCTGAATAGTTTACTATTCAGCTGAAGTTTTGCAATTATATGCAATTATCATTTATGAGTATTTATGCGTTTCGCTTTTCAATTTGTTACACAAAGTAGTTTAACTACAGTGATTTCATGCAGAGACATAATTTAACACAAAATTTTAGACAATCTAAACCATCCGAAATATGCGAGTATCACTCTAAAGTAAAACAACACATAGCAGTTGAACTTTTTGGTTTTTCGCAAGCATCAATTTCGTAATCCGATTTTAACCAATGATTTTTTAAGGACTAAAACGAAAATTTAAAATAACAAAACCGCAATTATTTCTCCATGGAAAGGTATACTGAGTACATATTAGGGTTGGATATTGCCGCAGTGATATCGGCGGTGCTAATATTCTTTTTTGGGAATCTGGAGGCAGAGGCGGTATTTTTGCTGGCAACAGAGCTGATCTTTACTCTAGTTGTTCTCTCTCTGTCATTCACATTCTTATATTTTGTACATCTGGGAAAAAACAACTGGCTATTAATACCGGGGATGGTGGTTTTTGCAATTGGAGCGCTATTAACTTTTTTCAGTTGGTTCATCGGAGGGTTAATTGCTCTCGTATCTCTTTATATTATCCTTATTAGCAAAGACATAGACAAAAAGGAAACTCGCGGCATATCACTCAGCTATTTCGGTCTTGCGTTGCTATCAGTAATGCCTCCAATTGGAGCATTTTTTAATTGGCAAGTGAGTATGACCGATTACATTATAATCCTCGTTGGAATTGCTTTGATTTTTGTGGGTATTTATTTCTCTCTCAAAACCAGAAAATTCGTTGAGATCACAAGTACTGGATTTTTACTGATGTCTCTCTCCTTCCTGTTCATAGCCCCTGCCCACGAACTGTTGGGTGTGCATGCCAACGGAAGCTATGGTGTGTATGATATAAGCATAGTGGCTCTTGCATCTACAGCATTTTTCATATTTCTGGGGAACCTCATGTATTACAGGTGGAACGAGAAAAAGGTTTACGATGAAATCGAAAGAGGATACAAATTCCTCAAAAAAGGTAAGTATGAGGAGGCTCTCAAGCATTTCAAAGTGGCATACCACGCATTGCCCAACGACGAGCGAGTGCTCAACGGCATGGGCTTATCGCTTATGAAGTTGGGAAGGTACAACGAGAGTGAAGAATATCTCAGAAAATTGACGAGATTGAGCGATGATAAAGTGTACATGACGAACTTGGGCAATCTATATTTCAGAAGCGGTCGGATAGACAAAGCCATGGAGATATACGAGAAAGTTCTGGAGAAAGACCCGCATTTCTACAACGCGCTTAACAACCTCGCCCGATGCTACATGGAGAAGGGAGATTATGAGAAAGCCAGAGAATTGTTGGAAAAAGCAATAGCGGAGGACGAAAATAAGAAGGCAGCGAAGGTGAACTATTACTTTTTGCTGTCCGCAATGGGAATGTCGGAGGAGGCAGGCAAGTATAAAGCACAATTGGGTGGGTTGATAGAATGACTGACGATTACGAAAAACTTCCATATATTGGTAAAAAGAGAGCCAAGAGGCTACGAGATAAGGGTATAGGCATAGAAGAAATCGCAAATATGGACGAGCAGGAATTAAAAAAGCATTTGCCCAGGATTTCAAAGGGTAAAATAAAAATAATAATAGCCACAGCTAGAAAGATTGCAGGGCAAATGAACGACATATCTCTCGCACTCGGTCTCGATAAAGAAAAAGCCAAAATACTGGCGTTCAACAACTATGACCTGCAAAAAGTGGCCAAAGCGAATAAAGAAGAGCTCGCTAAACTGCTGAATATATCTGAAAAAGAAGCGTTCGACATAATATTCAAAGCCGCCTTGAAAACAGGTGTGCAGAAACCTAAAATAAAAATAAAGAAAGAGGAAATAAACCACTCTGGGATAATCTCCAAGGAAGGGTTTATCAACGGCTTCGGCTCAACCCAGCTCTTTCCGAGCAAAGAGAAGAGCTTTAGAATTTTACCCATATTGATCATTTTATTGGTTATTGTGTCTTCAATAGCTGCCATAGTATATTTTATGACCCCCACATTGAAAATCGACGGCAATTTCTCCGAATGGACTTCCGTGCCGGGATACAGCATGGGAAACATCACGTACAAATACACATACAAGGCTGGATCATTGTACTTCTACATTCATAGAGATGATATATTCTCTACCGAACAAAGCTATTACCTGTACATTGGCAATGGCTCCGACTACGGATACTATGTGGAAGGAATACATGCTCAGTACATGGCAGAATTCTATGGATGGAACGGTACCCTGAAGGGCGCTTCTCTCTGGAAATACGTCTCGGGAGATATTCTGTGGAACTTCACCCACACATCCGGAATGAATTACGCATGGGGAGAGAATGGGATAGAGTTTCTCATAAACGAGATAAATCCCAACTCAAAAGTGGTGCTGATAGCCAACTCTGGAGTCACTCTTAGATCTCCATCGCTCAATGTGAACTCTTATCCCGCCCAAGTTATTGTTAGAAATGTCCGCGATATTGCAGTGAACAATAAACCCGTGCTGGAGATATCTGTAAACTCTCCCACCAATTTCCAGCTTGATGCTCTCGAAATATCCTGTGCTGGAGCAGGCATAACCAGCGCTAGGCTCCGTATCGGAAATAACTCTGTAATAGGTTCGGTATTCAACGACACAGTGGAATTTGATTTGAACACAAAGATGAAAAATGAAAAAATGTACTTCATTGCAAACTACACCGGCTCATCGGGAAGTGTATTCTCATTTAACGTTACTCTTTATTCGAAGGATATCAAGTTCACGTATGTGTACGAAATGGCCAAACTCTATTTGTTCTCTGCTCCAACCGAAGTAAGAATTGATGGAGCATTCGGAGATTGGAAAGAGAAAATTCCAGACAGCATACTGGATGTAAGAGATTCGAATATAGACCTCGTGAACTATTCATACACTCCGGATATTAGCAAGGTGTACATGGAAGTACGAGGAGAGTTCATGGGCGGAAGCGACGTGCCCATAGTCCACAAATGGGCACCCAAAGATAGCGATAGAGATGGAGTTCCAGATAACGTAGACCCATATCCGCATGATTTCAACAACGATGGTATACCTGATAGTGAGAGCAACCACGATGTGGACGGGGATGGATACACAGATTACCCATACGGAAACGATACGTGGTTGAACACAACCATACCATCGGATTTCCCCGCTCCGTACGCAGGCAGGCATGTGAGCGTGTACATCGGCCCGCCTCCGCCCGTGAAACCCAAGAACGGTAACGATACTGCGGAGATTTACATAAACGATGGAAGCAGCACTGGAGAGCATCTATACTGGGTTCCCTTCGACGTGAATTACAAAATCTCGATCACGGGCAGAGATGGCATATTCAACGCAACACTGTATAAATTCTCCACCGGTGGTTGGCAGGAAATAGGAACGATTAACGATATTGCAGCGGGATATCATCAGGTTGAATTAGACACCATGCTGAATATAACCTCCAACGGGAAAATTTGGATTACCGTGTTTAACTGGGAGCACAATTATGATATGCCTTCTATTAACCTGAAAAAGGCAACTAAAAGTTATGTTACTGATACATTTTATCTCCATGGATCCTACCACGGATACAATTTTAGAAATATGAATTGGACAGAGGGAGATAACGACTTGTCTGATGAATTAACAGACTATACAGGGGATACAGTAAATTGGTATTATGAGGAACCCATAACTGGAAAATTCAACGTATCTTCTGCAAGCTTAACTATATGGTATGAAGATGAGGATGGAATAACTGGGATAAATAGATTGAAAAAATATTTAAATGTATCTCTCTATGAATACAACCTATCTACAGATAATTCGCGGTTATTGGGTTATAGTGGTGAGTATGAGATTACGCAAGGAGATACCGATGAGCATACAGTAACGATAGATATACCTGTAGGCGCAAATGTTTATATTTCTAAAGGTAACTATCTAAAATTGTCTATAACATACACTGCTGGGAGTTGGTCTACAGGAATATATATTTACTATAATTCCACCAGTCATCCCTCTAGGCTAGAAGTTACCACAAATAGTACTCTCCGAGTGATGCAAGTCTGGACAGCAAACGACACCACCCGGGATCTCCAGACACACTTCCACAAGGATGAAACCGTTGGGATTTACACTAATGTCACCGACCCACTGGGCGTGGCGCACATCGCAGACGCCACCACGGTGGATATCGTTGACCAACTCGGCAACACCATAATTTCAGGAAGTCAAATGACATGGGAGTCAGATGGATTTGGCTGGGTGCATTTCTACTTCTCATTCCCATTAGTCGGGAACCCATATACTTTCGTAGGTAAATATTCAATTTCCATACAAGCATCGGATGTTGAGGGCTTTTCCACAAGTGGAAACGGAGCTTTTTGGGTTAACAGCGGAGTGAAACAAGCGGCTTCAAAGTACCTTTTCGTTCCGGCGGGTGAATCACATATATGGTTTAGACATCGCATTAAAAACATCGGCGATGGAGATGATGTATACAATTTTAGATTTAATCCTAACGAAGCCCCTAAATTTGATGTAAGAATATACTTGGACGTGAATGAGAACAAAATAATTGACGCGAGTGATATCCTATACGCAATTTACAATGCTACCCAAGGCGCGTGGACATATATAAAGAATGACACCGATGGAAACGGTGAACCGGATATAACCGTGCCAGAGGGAGATAAACCCAGAATTTTAATATCTACAAATGTTACCCTATCTGAATCGAATCCTATTACCTATGTGAACCTTACAGTAGCATCTTTCACAGGTAATTCTTCATATACAGTACATGACTTCGCAAAGATAAGGGATGTGAAGAACAAAACCCTTTATTTGCGAGAGGACGGAAATACAGAATACCTCTATCCAAAGGAGGGAAGCACAGATGTATCGTATTTCTCCAATAAAGATACTGTGGTATGGACACAGAGCAATGCATTTTTGAATGATTTGTTGATAGTGGGCAATATAACCGTAGTTCTTTACGTTGAGAAAGGAGAAGGACAAGCAGATTATGGATATGTTGAACTATCCTTGGATGATGGAACTTCTGTGGGCTCAGTAAAATTTGATATGCCTAGTCCTAGTGTGCCCACAGAAGTCCGTGCAGTTATTAAGCCCACTATTAACATTATACCTGCAGGCCACACACTTTCACTTACCTTCTACTCTACTGATACTGACAATAACCCGCGTAAGTGGTACATGTATTACAATTCAACCACGTATAACTCACGCATAATATTCAATACTACATCATATATTTATGTTGAAAATATACAACTCTACAACGTAACCTCAGGAACCCCTGTACTCCAGAGCAACTATAGCACTGGAGATAATATGAACATAACTGCAGTAGTGAGAGAAACCTTCGGATCATTTGATGTTAAAAGCGTCACCGCAAACATAACTGCCCCAAACGGAACCACATACCCCATTAATCTTAATCTAGTGGAAGTACATCCCCTAATAGGAACATTAGTGTACAACGGCACATTTAACATACCCAGCAACGCCCTTGTTGGTATTTACAACGTGAATGTTACCGCCATAGAAGGAAATGGTGTGCAAAACAACTCTTACACGACCTTCAACATCAATTGCAACATTTCCATAACTCCTCACACCAATTCCTCAACCGGAACGGTTGTGTGGTACAATCATACAATATGGAACAACGGGAAAGGATACGACATAATCGACATCAGCGTCGTATCCAATGAAACAGTCAACGTTACCCTTTACATCTGGGACGGAAGCACATGGAAGGTGGCCGCATACAGCAACACAGGAACAGGATGGTCATGGGTTGACACAACAAATTACGATTCTGATGGAGATGGAAACCCGGATGTGACCATCGCCCCCGGGAACAGCGCTAAGATCATGGTAAAAGTAACCGCCACTCAGAACGTTAGCACCGATGTGGAGATAAACAGCTTTGCTGGATGCTCAGACTCAGCGGTGGATGAAACCACCGTTCCAGAACTAAATCAGATGCTCGAAGTTTTGCTGTTCTTGCCGTTAATCGTAATATACTTCAGAAGAAAGAAAAAATAACCTTTTTCCTCTTTTTTAGAAAGGCATAAATAAGAGTAGAGAAATTAAGGGGTAAATGAGTTCCATCACCAAAGACTTTGCAGAGACCGCATATAGGGCATACGAAACAAAACTTCTCAAAATAGTGAAGGAGGGAAAGATTCCAAACCATATAGGTATAATTATGGACGGAAACAGGAGATTCGCCAGCGAGATGGGAATGGACTCTTTTTTAGGACATGAAAAAGGCCGCAAAAAGTTAGAAGAAGTGCTGGAATGGTGCAGGGAACTGGGAATAAAAGTAGTAACCGTGTACGCATTTTCCACTGAAAATTTCATGCGCAGCAGGGAGGAGGTTGAGCACCTCATGCGCCTTTTCATCGATAGCCTAAAAAAAGCCGCTGATGATAAGAGAACTGCAAAATACGGGATGAGGATAAGAGTTATAGGACAAATAGAAGAGTTACCCAAAGAGGTGCAGGACGCGATAAAATACGCAGAAGAGAAGACAAAAAACAACGACAAATTTATCCTCAATGTAGCCATCGCCTACGGAGGAAGAGAAGAAATAATCAAAGCCATACGGGAAATCGCAAGGGAAGTTAAAGAGGGAAAATTGGAAATAGACGATATCGATGAGAGCACCGTGAGAAAACATCTTTACACAGGTGATATTCCGGACCCTGACCTGATATTCAGAACCTCAGGTGAGGAGAGGATAAGCAACTTCCTGCTCTGGCAAAGTGCCTACGCTGAGCTTTACTTCTCGGATGTTTACTGGCCCACTTTGCGCAAAATCGATTTTCTGAGGGCAATAAGAGCATACCAACTCCGGCAGAGAAGATTCGGTAGGTGAGGGAAAGAATTAAATCCATCAACGCATGCACAATCATGCAGGGGGAAATTCTCAAAAAAGCGAAAGAGAGAGGAGTGAAGTACATACACTTGCAGTTCATGGATATTTTGGGCCAAGTGAAGAGCGTGATGATTCCTTTTGCCATGCTGGAGAAAGCTCTGAATGAAGGAATTCTTTTCGACGGGTCGAGCATAGTTGGCTATGCGACTATCGACGAAAGCGACATGCGCGCGATTCCCGACCCTCAAACCTTTCAAATTCTTCCAGACGATGATCATAGCGCAACAATGATTTGCAATATTTACACCTCTTCCGGCAAGAGATTCGAAGGAGACCCACGATACACATTGCAAAAGGTTCTGAAGAAGGCTGAGGACATGGGATTCAAATTTTACACCGGCCCCGAATTCGAGTTTTTCCTCTTGAAGATGAAAGACGGAAAGCCCGTGTTAGAGCCGAACGACTACGCCGGTTACTTCGATTACGGACCTATCGATCAAGGGGAGAAAGTGAGGAGCGAGATTATCGGGCTTCTGAGCGATTTGGGATACAATCCAGAAGCGGCGCATCACGAGGTCTCTCCCGGGCAGCACGAGATAGATTTGAGATACGATTACGCTCTGACCATCGCTGATCGAATTCTCACGTTGAAAGCGGCAATAAAGAGAGTCGCATTAAGACACAATTTATACGCCACATTCATGCCCAAACCGTTTTTCGGAATAAACGGCACGGGAATGCACGTGCACCAGAGCCTTATTAGCTTAGATGGCGAGGAAAACATGTTCTACGACCCCAACGGCAAATGGGAGCTAAGCAATACCATGCTTCACTACGTGGGAGGCTTACTTAGCCATGCAGAAGAAATCACCGCAATACTGAACTCATGGGTTAATTCATACAAGCGCTTAGTTCCGGGATACGAAGCACCGGTGTACATATCATGGGCGAACCTAAACAGGAGCGCTTTAATCAGGGTTCCAGCGGGGAGAGAGATGAAAACCCGCATAGAACTCAGAAATCCAGATCCTGCGGGAAACCCGTATCTCCAGTTTGCGGCCATGCTCGCCGCAGGCTTGGACGGAATAAAGAAAAAAATAGAGCCACCGGAGCCCGTGGAGCAGAACATATTCCACATGAGCACGGAAGAGAGAAAAGAAAAAGGAATAAAATCCCTTCCAGAAAGCTTGGGTGAAGCGCTGCACCACTTCTCAAGGAGCGAATTAATGAGGGAAACGTTGGGCGAGCACCTGTTCAACCATTTCCTCCACGTGAAAAGAAACGAGTGGGAAGAGTACAGGC
>JALWEL010000168.1 GCA_027014065.1 DHVE2 group archaeon | reverse complement strand
CGATAAGAATAGCGTTATCCCGGGAATGGTTTCCACGGGGTCAGTGACGAAAGTATCGTATTTACCGATATATTCCTCCCCTATTTCATGGCGCACATCGAATTTGTGCGCTTTTATACTTAGATTTTTTTCCTTTGCAACGGAGTTTATGAAATTTATCAAGCGATCATCTATTTCGAAAACATCGACTTGTTCGGGCAGTCCGGTCAATGCCATGGCGATGCTGAGGAGATCATCATCGCCAATTATCGCAACCCTCGCCCCTTCTAAATCTCCCCTCTCATATATGAACGCGAGGCGCTGCATTAAATCCTCAGGCCGAATATATCCCTGGTCAAAATCCGCCGTGGGTTTTGGCCTGGTGGCTGCGATCTTCTTAAATTCTTCCAATATGCCGAATGCATCTACTTTGTACCCTCTCCCCATGCACTTTTCGCATTTCACATCGAAATATTTTATGTTCTCTTTCTCGATTTCTCTTTTACCCTTCGCAGTGAGATAAATCTCGCCATTCCTAATCTCCACTAATCCATCGCTCTGCATCGATTTTAACTCGTCCAACACGATGATCGGATTCGCATCCACCTTTTCAATTAACTTCCACGGACTCTTTTCTCTTAGCAGGTACCTCAATATTTGCTTTTTCGTCCTCAATACTAACACCTCTTTCCATTTTTACCACATCTACCCTCGCTGGCTTCATCTTTTCCACAATGTATCTGTACGCCTTCTCAGCCTGCTCGGGGTCACCGCAGGTATAGACGTCCATGGTGATGAGCCCATGTTCAGGCCATGTGTGAAAACTGAGATGAGATTCCGCGATTAGAATCACCCCGCTGGCGCCCTGGGGCCGGAACTGATAATAATCAGAAGAAATCTTGCTCAACTTAGCATATTTAACTGCACCCTCAAAAATCTCTTTGACATTCTCTACCCTAGCCAACAGCGCTGGGTCCACACCATACAGATCCGCGATGATGTGAATCCCGACAGTCATCTTCATCACCTTCCATTCTTTTTTCACCTCCATAGAATTTTTAAGGGCGTGGTGTGTATTGTGATTTCATATTTGAATTTTGCGCATAAAAAATTGGAAAAATAAGGAATTAGTGCCTCTTTCTCCAGAAGAACATTGCAAAGAAAATTCCAAATGTCATCACAAAGATTTCGGTGTGGAACTCGGGTACTTGACTCTCTGGACCCACTGCGTAGAGAGTCCCGTTAGATGTTCCCGCATACACTATTCCCGAAGAATCGATGGCCAGATGAGACACAGAAGAGGCGTTGCCTAACAGAGTTCTCCATTTCTCCTGTCCAGCGGAGCTGAAGGAAACTAAGTAAACCCGTTCATTTCCAAATCCCTGAGAATGGTCTATAGCTCCAACGTAAATTGTTCCATCAATGCCGATAACCATGCTACCTATGCTTATGTCATAGCCACCCGAGGAATCTCTAACGGTTATGTTCCACAGAAAATTACCACCGGAACTTATGGAGAGGAGAGAATTGGAATCCACAGAGTACATATAGAGATTTCCATTGGGTCCTATGCACGGGGAAGAGTATACACCGCTCAAGGAATCATTCGAGGGATATCTCCATCTAACAGAACCATCTGGGTTGAATGAATATACGTAGGTTAAGGCACCTTCCACATCTACCGGCACATATATGTATCCGTTATCGTCTATAACGGGAGTATGTGCTTCCGAATCGTTAAGTACAATCGTTTTGTTCCATTTAAGAGTACCATCAGAGTGCAATGCATACAGCATCGGTTTGTTGTCGCTCGATATGGTTCCTATGTATACTGTACCATCTGAATCCACCGAGGGAATAGTAAAATAGTCAATAAGGGGATATTTCCATTTTAAAGTCCCATCTAGGTTAATGGCTGTGATATTCCTATCATCACCTATCACATAAATGGTCCCGTCATATCCAATCGTCAATGTTGCATCTCCCAACTGTAGACCTGGAAGTTGGTATCTCCACCCAACCGTTCCGTTATCAGGGAATATGGAATAAACGCTGCCATTGGTGGTGAAAACATGCAGCATACCGTAGGGATCAAATGCTGGAGAATGTCTAACCATACCATCCAGCGTTACGTTCCACTTCAAAGTTCCATTGGGATACACAGCAATTAGAGAATAATTACTATCGCCCTGCCCGTAGTAAACCCCGGCAAAAATGGTTCCGTTGGGGCCAACCACTGGCGTTGATATCTCCAAACCCTCCTGAGCATCGCTCAGAGAGTAGTTCCACAGTAAATTTCCATTGTTTCCAGAGGTATCAGTGGGAGACAGTCCAGTATGCCTTGCGTTGTACTGGAACATTGGCCATTGTGCCTCGTTGTTTCCTTTCTCCATCACATCGCTATTCCAGCCCTGGGACATAAAAACACTCCCTAATAACAGACTGGCAGATATTATAACGACCATACCCGCAATTACCATTTTACTCCTCATAGTTATGGGGAAAGAAGTCAAGTACATATAGATTTTCCTCATAAAAATCAAAATATTGTTCGCTTTTGAAAAACATAAAATTATTTAGTTAATTTTCGATAATAACCCATAAGAATTGTGCGAAAACAAAAACTAAAATAGAGGAACATAATACCTTCTCAGAAAGGAGATGATAAAATGGGTGCAGAAATAAAAGGAGCTATAGAGTATTCAAAGGGACTTGAAGGGGTCATCGCTGCTCTTTCTTCAATAAGCTATATTGACGGCTCACAGGGTAAATTGGTATATCGTGGTATCCCAATAGAAATGCTTGCAAAGTACTCCAACTATGAAGAAACCGCGTATCTTCTTCTCTACGGAGAATTGCCAACCAAAGAGGCCTTGGAGAATTTTACGCAGCAGATGAAAACATTCAGAATTCTACCAAAGAGAGTGGAAGACTGCATAAGAGAATTGCCACCGAATCCACATCCGATGGATATATTAAAGGTAGCTGTAGCGCATACCGCCCTGTACGATCCTGATCGCCTGAGATGTTGCAGAGAAGGGGTTATGAGCAAAGTAATAAGGATTATAGCTCAAATTCCAACAATGATTGCGTATTACCATCGCGCTCGCACCGGTCAAGATATAGTTCCTCCGGATCCAGATTTGGGACACGCCGCAAACTTTCTCTACATGCTCCACGGGAAAAAACCCGATAAAGAAGAAGCTCGAATCTTCGATGTAGCCCTCGTTCTCCACGCGGAGCATGGGTTGAACGCATCCACGTTCGCGGCCATGGTCACCGCTTCCACCCTCTCGGATATAAATTCTGCAATAGTTTCCGCAATAGGCACGCTGAAAGGGCCACTGCACGGCGGAGCAAACGAAAGGGTATTGAAGATGTTAGACGAAATAGGTACTCCGGATAAGGCTGAGGAATACGTGTTGAATGCGTTGAGTGAGAAGAGAAGGATAATGGGCTTCGGGCACAGGGTTTACAAAACCTATGACCCCAGGGCAAGAATTCTGAAAGAATACGCAGAATATCTCTCAAACAAATACAACGACCGCAGATACATAGAGATAGGAGAAAGAATCGAAAAAATAATGATCCGTGAGTTAGGGAAGAAGGGTATATTCCCCAACGTAGATTTCTATTCGGGGATAGTGTATCAATTTTTGGGTATTCCGAGGGACTTGTTCACGCCTGTGTTCGCCATGGCTCGTTCCGTGGGCTGGGCCGCGCATGTGTGTGAATACGTGCAGAATAATCGCATATTCAGACCCAGGGCCTATTACACCGGCCCCGACTATGTGGAATATGTACCAATTGATAAAAGGAGGTGAAAAGTTTGGGTAAAACGATGGCTGAGAAAATTATCGGCGAGCATGCCGGAAAAGATGTGAAGGCTGGAGAAATCGTGGTGGCAAAGGTGGATGTTGCCATGGTGCAGGACGGAACCGGACCGCTGAGCGTTCAGGTCCTGAAAGAGATGAACATGGAGAGGGTATTTGATAAGAAAAACACCGTTTTATTCTTGGATCATGCCACGCCATCCCCCCGCAAAGAATTGAGCAATGCTCACAAAATTCTTAGAGATTTCTCGGACAAAACAGGAGCTTATCTATCGGATGTGGGTGAGGGTGTGTGCCATCAACGCTTGGTGGAATCATGGGCCTCTCCGGGACAATTGATTGTAGGAGCGGATTCGCATACCTGCACCTCAGGAGCGCTGGGAGCTTTTGCCACGGGCATGGGAAGCACTGACGTGGCAATTGCATTTGCTCTCGGAAAAGTATGGCTTCGCGTGCCAGAGACTCATCGCTTCTATATCCATGGCGAATTTCCTGAGGGTGTTTATTCCAAAGATTTAATTCTTCACATAATAGGCACGATAGGAGCGGATGGAGCAACATACAAATCAATGGAATTCTACGGACCCACCATAGATAAGATGACCATGGAATCCAGATTTACGATTACCAACATGGCAATAGAGGCCGGAGGCAAGACGGGGATGATCGCTCCTGATGAAACAACAAAAAAGTACTTAGAGGAGATGGGGAGAGGTGAAAAATACAGAGAGATAAAGAGCGACGACGATGCTATTTTTGAGAAAGAGTACGAGTTTGATGTGAGCGAAATAGAACCAACGATTTCATTCCCGCACACCGTTGATAACACTCGAACCATAACAGAAGCGAAGAAAGAAAATATAAGAATTGACCAAGTGTACATAGGCACATGCACAAACGGGCGCATTGAAGATCTAAGGGTAGCTGCCAAAATTATAGACGGAAACAAGGTAAACAAGAAAACTCGTCTTATCGTCATACCAGCCTCAAGGAGAGTGTACATCCAGGCTCTCAAAGAAGGACTCTTGGAAAAATTCGTTGAAGCTGGAGCGGCAATAGAGTCCCCCGGCTGCGGGCCCTGTGTGGGAATTCACAAAGGCGTTTTAGCGGACGGAGAGAGAGTGCTAAGCACGCAGAATCGCAACTTCAAGGGAAGAATGGGCAATCCAAATGCGGAAATTTATCTTGGTTCGCCGGCAACCGCCGCTGCAACAGCGATAGAAGGAAAAATCGCGGACCCGCGCGATTATCTGTGAGGTGATAAAGATGGAGAGCATAATAAAAGGAAGAGTTTGGAAGTTCGGCGATAATATTTCCACGGATCACATTGCCCCCGGGCGCTATTTCCACCTGCGCACGAATTTGCCTGAATTGGCCAAGCATGTTCTGGAAGACGCAGACCCAGAGTTCCCCAAAAAAGTTAGGCCTGGGGACATCATCGTGGCCGGAAACAATTTCGGATTAGGGTCTTCAAGGGAGCACGCTCCTCGCATAATCAAGATTGCGGGAGTAAGCTGCGTAATAGCAAAGAGCTTCGCCCGGATATTTTATAGAAATGCGTTTAACATTGGACTTCCTCTTCTTACAGCGGACACAGATAAAATAGATGAGGGTGATGAACTGGAAATCGATTTAGAGAAAGGGATAATAAAGGATCTCACCAAGGGAATAACTTTAGAGAGCACACCGATTCCGCCGTTCATGATGCGCCTCCTTGAAGATGGGGGCATAGTGGAGCACATAAAGAAGCATGGGGATTTCAAGGTGGACTGATTCTCCATTTTAATTTATTTTTTAAAAAGTTCTAAATAACCACACACCATACCCTTCCATGTGAATTTTGAAAATTTTAATGTGCATTTATTCAAAGAGATAAACTCCCTCGCGGGAAACAACTTATATTTAGACATGTTTATGATTTTTTCCGCGCAATATCTCATTTTCATAATCCCAATTTATCTTCTTTACCTCTGGTTCAGAAAAGATAAAGAGTTCTCGTTATACGTGTTCATCTCAGTTCTACTCTCATTATCAATATCCATGGGCATCGGAGCATTCTATTATCACCCACGGCCATTTAGTATTGGCTTAGGAACCACCCTAATCAATCATTCTCCAGATAGCTCATTTCCCAGTGATCACACCACAACAATATTTGCCTTCGCCCTTCCGTTCCTATTCTTCAAAAGGTACAGAGAGGGGATAGTATTTGTGTCCATTGCATCGCTGGTGGGATTCTCTCGTGTGTTCTGCGGCGTGCATTTTCCATTGGACATTGTAGGGGGATTTGTAGTTGCCCTTATGACATCTTTCATACTTTACATTTTCAAAAAACCACTCTTTTTTTGGATTTCAAAAGTCACGGATGAATATCAAAACATATTGGGAAAAATTAAAATTTTAAAAAATTACTGAGATTGGTATTTTTTCCACTTATCTTCGAGATTCTCGTCCTTGAGGGTTTCCATCACGTAATTGGCCATCTCCTCGCCGGTGGCTCCGTCAGAATGGCCCGTGACCACCACTTTTCTCTCAAAGGAGTTGCATATGTCTATTGCCATGTTTAGTCTCTTCGCTTTCTCCACATATCCCAGATGCTCAAGCATCATGGCACCTGCCTTAATCATGCTCATCGGATTCGCATACTTCTCCCTGCCTTCCTTCACCATGCGCAAAGCAGTGCCATGTATCGCTTCGAACATTGCGTACCTCTTTCCTATATTGGCGCTTCCAGCGGTGCCAACTCCTCCCTGAATCTGAGCCGCCTCGTCCGTGAGAATATCTCCGTATAGATTGGGGAGAACAATTACGTCGAACTGAGATCTGCGAGCAGGGTCTATGAGCTTTGCGGTCATTATGTCGATGAACCAGTCATCCCACTGAATTTCGGGATAATCTTTAGCCACTTTTTCGGCGATGTCCAAAAACAACCCGTCCGTCTTCTTAACCACGTTTGCTTTGGTCACGACGGTAACTTTCTTTCTGTTGTTTTTCTTCGCGTAGTCGAATGCGAGTCTTATGATTCTCTCAGCTCCCGGGGCGGTTATGACCTTGAAGTCCATGGCCAGATCATCGCCAATCATTACCCCCTTCGAGCCGAGCATGTACGCTCCTTCTGTATTTTCCCTGAAGAATACCCAATCAATGCCCAGATCAGGAACGCGAACGGGACGAACGTTGGCGAATAAATCCAAGGCACGGCGTATAGCCACATTGGCGCTCTCAATATTCGGCCACGGGTCCCCCTTCTTGGGAGTGGTAGTCGGCCCTTTGAGGAGAACATGGCACTTCTTTATTTCTTGGAGAACATCGTCGGGAACAGCCTGCATGTGCTTAACACGATTCTCGATTGTGAGACCTTCAATTTTTCTGAATTCTATTTTACCTTCGGCGATTTCATCCCTGAGGAGAAATTCCAAAACTCTCTGGGTCTGTTCCGTGATAAACGGGCCGATTCCATCTCCGCCAGCCACGCCGATTATTATCTTCGGAAGTTTGCTGTAATCGATCCAGTCTCCCTCATTTTTTATTTTCTCCACTCTCTCCAGTTGCTCTCTAAGAATTGATTCGAAATGCTCCTTCGCCTCCTGAATATATTTTTCGTAATCCATATTACCACCTTGGCCCCATTATTTACTTTTCCCTTTTAAAGTTACCGCCGTCGCGATATCTCTTCCTGAATAAATACAGGAGGAGAATGTAAGTGCCCAAACCGAATGCAAACTGTCCCAAAAGTCCATTGAGTTCGAAGATAAAATCCATGAATAGAAGCCAGAAAGATAGCGAGCCGAGCATTAAGAGGTGCAAATCCCTCGGGCTCATTGAATCCATGCTCCAATAAAAATATACTGCGAGCGGAATTCCTATTAATATAGGAACGAAGAAGGGAATTGTAGTGTGTGGAATCATGACGAATAGGATGAAAAGGGAAACGAGATAAATAAGGCCGAAGATGAAAGGGTGCCTCGCCGGCCAATTCTTTTTCAAAGGAGGAAAGTGAAAGCGGCATCCTAAGTACGCGAATAAAATGGCTAAGAGGAGAGTGAGAAGCCACGGAATAAACGGAGGGATGTAATGCGTTAGGAAAAAGAACATTAGAATACCAATGAAAAGATAAATGGATATGAGAAAAACTGCAGATTTTTTATTCAGCAATTTTTCTCTCTTCATGTCCGGGAAGATGAGTTCGAACACCATGGTGGGAACCCAGATGCTCATGAACGCGTGGAATATGGTGAGCCATACCGCCCACACAGCGTTTATTCCCATTACTCGCCCGTATGTACCCAAAACCCCTAAATCAACCCAGTGCGGGTCGAACCAAGATTTAACGAATATGCCCTCTTCCAGAATTCCGTACGAGAAACCGAAGAGCATTATGCCCCCAGCGGTGGGATTCTTCCGAACCCAGAGCTCGTGAAATAGGAGAACGCCGGAGCCGTAGAATCCCCAGAGCGACAGAAAGGTTATGGGGTTAATCGCCTCCAGAGGCGGCGTGGAGCCGCTCAGTATCTCGGCGAAGAACGGAGAGAGGAGCGAGAGAACGAGGGCTGCTAAGGTCTTGCGTTTCACTTGTTAAGATTGATGGCTGGGTATTTAAATCATGCGGGAACTTTGTTGTGGAAAAAGATATTAAATAGCATGCACTTCTACGAGAAGATGACCCCCTTGATGCAGCAGTACTACCGAATCAAATCCAT
>JALWEL010000167.1 GCA_027014065.1 DHVE2 group archaeon | reverse complement strand
AGCGCGTGCTTCGTGCTCCCTGTTCCTGACAGCATAGAAGGGATTTTCGACGCTGTGAAGTACGCGGCAATGATACACAAGAGCGGCGGCGGAACGGGCTTTGCGTTTTCTCGATTGAGGCCGAAAGGAGATGTGGTTGCCAGCACCATGGGCGTAGCATCTGGCCCTCTCTCTTTCATGCGCGTGTTTGATGTGGCCACGGATGTGATCAAGCAGGGAGGGAAGAGAAGAGGAGCGAACATGGGCGTGCTCAACGTGCATCATCCGGATATTGTGGATTTCATCACATCGAAAGATTCAGAGAATAAAGTACTCAGTAATTTCAACATCAGCGTTGCCATAACGGATGAATTCATGGAAGCCCTAGTTAATGATGATTACTACGCATTGAGAAATCCTAGAACTGGAGAAGAGGTAAAAAGAATAAAGGCGAGGCAGGTTTGGAATCTCATAGTTACGCAGGCGTGGAAGACCGGAGATCCGGGGTTAATATTCATCGATGAAATAAACAGGAGGCATCCAGTGAAGCATTTAGGGGAGATTGAGAGCACAAACCCGTGCGGGGAGCAGCCTTTGCTTCCGTACGAGTCGTGCAATTTAGGCTCCATAAATCTCTCGCTCTTCGTAGAGAACGGAGAAATCAAATGGGATCGACTTCGCAAGGTTGTTCACACTTCAGTGCATCTGATGGACAATGTTATCGATGCGAACAATTTCCCGCTTCCGCAGATAGCGGAGACCACGAGGAAATCGAGGAAAATAGGACTCGGAGTGATGGGCTGGGCCGAGATGCTCATCAAATTAGGAATTCCGTACGACAGCGAGGAAGCGGTGAAATTAGGAGAGAAAGTGATGAAATTCATAAACGACGAATCGCACAGGGCAAGTATGAAATTAGCGGAGAAAAGAGGCGTGTTCCCGGCGTGGGAAGGCAGCGAGTGGTGGAAGAAAGGGATAAAAATAAGAAATGCGACCACGACCACGATAGCGCCCACTGGCACGATTTCAATAATCGCCGGCACTTCTTCCAGTATTGAGCCTCTGTTTGCAATCGCGTTCATTCGCCGCGTGCTGGATGGGCAAGAACTGTTAGAGGTGAATCCGCTATTCGAGGAGATAATGCGCCGTGAGGGTCTGTATTCAGAAGAATTGATGATGAAAGTTGCCGAGACGGGAAGCATCGAGCACATGGAGGAAATACCCGAAGAGATAAGGAGATTATTCCGCACAGCGCATGATATCGCACCCATATGGCACATCAAGATGCAGGCAGCGTTCCAGAATCATGTGGACAACGCGGTGAGCAAGACGATAAACATGAAGCATGATGCCACAATTGATGACGTGGAAAATGCGTACATCACTGCTTGGCAGATGCACTGCAAGGGTATAACGGTGTATAGGGATCAGAGCAAGAGTGTGCAGGTCATATATCAGGGTATAAAGAGCAAAGAGAAGCAGCCGGTGGGTGAGAAGGAAGAGCAAAAGGAAGAGGTTGAGATGCCCTTCGACTTCAAAGTGAAGGTCGAGGATGGGCTTTTGAAGGTCGACGGCACCTTCGACCCCGCTTGCCCCACAGGCAAGTGCGATAGCTAATTTTTTATTTTTCTCTATTGTTGTAGCTACCCAAAATTCAAAGCCCTAAGATCATCATTATATCTTCATCTTCCTCGCTTAAACTTTTATTTGGAGCGGGATAACAATCTTCGTACTGGGCCAAATTCTTTTCTTCATATATTTTCTTTGCCTCTTCCTCCTTATCCGATTCCAAGTACCAGATGTATTTCCCATAGCTCTTTATGAATTCGATATCATCATTTTCAACCCTCTCGGCCATGAGCGCCGCTATGTTGTACATGAACATCTTCTTATTGAGTGCATTGCCGTATAGGTGCACCGCAGCTTGACCATACTTTGTTGCACCATCAACTTTACTTAATACGGTGTGGGCACCCTTCAACATGCTAAACCGATTTTTGCCCACGAACACAATATCTATGCGTATATCGTAGGGCGCATACTTTTTGAGGAGTGTGTACGTGGTATCTATTTTTTCACCCATATTGTCTGGCACGTTCTTCGCATTGATGTAGTAGGCAATTTTTCCAATCCTGAACACATCGAATTTTGACTCACTATGACTCCGCAACCTGTATCCGTGCTTCTGCCCGGAGTAGTATATCTCATCTTTCCATTCGGGATTTTTTCTTCTCATGTATTCTTTGACATACCCGGGCAACAGTTCTTTTACTGCAGGGATATTCGCGGGCTTCAGCTCAATTATTAAATTACCCTTTTCAATTAACTCTTTTACCTTCGCACCTGCGTCCTCGGGCTTAAACCAAAAGTGGTTAGTTTTTCCACTCCGCTCTCTGATGCGTACCCACACACAATTTTTCTTATCGTAATTAGAGCAGGGATCTTTTTCTTCTTCGTTCATACCACTCATCATCCTCCTCTACAAAGTAATACACTCCATTTTTTACATGCACCCTTATGTCACCATCCACCCTGGTCAGTTCCACATCTTCTCTCTCCGCGTCTCGCAACCAGTTTCCACTTCCATGTTTAATTGTAATTTTTATCGTCATTTTAGCCGCCCCTTGTTCGATTTTATGAGATATCTTTCAGATGCTTGTATTTAAAGGTTTTTGCGAAGTGGGTAAGTTGAATTCCTTGGAAAACATGGAAAAAGAGAGATAAAAAAAGAGAAATGATTAAATATAAAGATTATAAGCTAAGGC
>JALWEL010000166.1 GCA_027014065.1 DHVE2 group archaeon | reverse complement strand
ATGCTGGTAGACGGCCAGGGTAATTTCGGCTCAATAGATGGCGATTCGCCTGCGGCGATGCGATACACGGAAGCTCGATTGTCTAAGATTGCGGAGGAGATGCTGAAGGATATAGATATGGAGACCGTAGATTTCATGCCCAACTTCGATGGCACCCTCCAAGAGCCCGTGGTGCTTCCAGCTAGAGTTCCAAATTTGCTGATAAACGGCTCCAGCGGGATTGCGGTGGGCATGGCCACCAACATGCCTCCCCATAACCTTCGCGAGATAGTGGATGCAATGATTTATCTTATCGATAATCCCGATGCAGGAATTGCGGAGCTTCTTAAATTTGTGAAAGGTCCCGATTTTCCTACGGGGGCCAAGGTCATGGGATATTCCGGATTGGTGGAAGCGTACACCACCGGTCGTGGCAAGATAAAGATAGTTGCAAAGTACGAGGTGAAGGATCAAAAAATAATAATTCATGAAATTCCGTACGGAGTGAACAAGAGCAATCTTCTCAAGAAGATTGCAGAGTTGGTAAGGGAGGATAAAATCCGTGGAATATCTGACCTGAAAGACGAGAGCGACAGGCACGGAATAAGAATCGTAGTCAAGGTAAAGAGGGATTACAATCCGGAGGTTGTGGTGAACCAGCTGCTGGAGCACACAGAATTGGAAACCACATACGGAATAATCAATCTTGTTTTAGTGGATGGAGTTCCAAAGGTTTTGAATCTTAAAGAACTGATGAGGGAGTACATAAAGCACCGCATGGACGTGTTGATAAGAAAATCCCAGTTCCAATTGAAAAAGGCGAAGGAGAGAAAGCACATACTGGACGGATTAATCAGGGCGCTGAGCATGATCGACGAGGTAATCGCAACTATAAAGGCTTCGAAGGATGTGAAGGAAGCCCACGGAAATCTGGTTAATATGGGATTCTCCGACGCACAAGCAAAGGCGATTTTGGAGATGCGCCTGCAAAAGCTCACGTCCATGGAGATAACCGCATTGAAGAATGAAGCAAAGGAGTTAGAGGAAAAAATCGAGTACTTGGAAAAATTGTTAGCGGATGAAAAAATGCGCTACTCTGTGATAAAGGATGAACTGAGAGAGATAAAAGAAAAATATGGAGATGAAAGGAGAACAGAGATTCTCTACAGCGACGTGGAGAGGAGAAACATCGAAGAACTCATTCCCGAGGAAGAAACGGTTATAATTCTCTCCGAAAGAGGATACGTGAAGAGGATAACATTGGACGAATATCGAGTTCAAAAACGCGGGGGCAAGGGACTGATGATTTCGTATGGAGACGAAGATTTAGTGAGAGACGTGGTTAAAGCAAACACCCATGACTTGCTTATGTTCTTTACCTCCACGGGCAAGGTATTCGCCATAAAAGCCTATGAGATTCCGGAGGGGTCAAGAAGAGCCAAGGGAAGAGCAATTGTGAACATAATAAAGAAGATAGACGGGGACGTTATACGCATGATTTCCGTCAAGAGCTTCGAGGGAATCCTGTTCTTCGTGACCAAGAAGGGAGTGGTAAAGAGAACATACTTAGAAGATTTCGCAAACATAAGGAGCAACGGAATAAGGGCAATAAGGTTCGACGAAGACGACGAGATTGTCGATGTCCTTGTAACTTCTGGCAACAGCGACGTTTTCCTGTTTACCAAGTTCGGACAGGCTATAAGGTTCGACGAGGACAACGTAAGAATAATGGGCAGAAACGCCAGGGGCGTGCGGGGAATTCGCCTCAGGGATGGGGACGAAGTCGTTTCCGCAGGGCTATCATCCGAAGGAAAATACGTGTTCGCGATACTCAGCGATGGACATGGAAAGAGAACCCACATCGACGAATACCGGAAGATAAACCGCGGAGGCTATGGTGTGAGGAACATATCAACACATGGAGCAACTGTTGTGAAGAGCATTTTGGTGGATGAGGATTCTGAGATAATAGTACTAACGAAGAAAGGGATGAGCATCAGGTTTCCGGTGCAAAACGTCAGGGTGATGGGAAGAAGCGCCCACGGAGTAAAGCTGATAACTCTGGAAAAAGATGACGAGGTGCTCAACGCAGCGAGGGTAAAATAAAAAATTAGAGGAAGTCCTCAAATTCTTCTATCAATTCCGGATATTTTTTCTGCACCGCTTCTAAGATTGCACGCACTGAAATCTCGCTTATGTCCTCCTGCGAAATCACGTCCATGAGTTTATTCAGGGTGTCATCGTCCAATTCAGATAGTTTCTCCTTGACGAACCAATTCCTCAGGTGTTTCTTCTCCCATTTGTCCTTTACTTTCTTCTCGTACTCCTGCAGGCATTCCTTGGTTGGATTGTTCAGGCACTTGGCCGCGATTTCTCCAGCCCATCTTCCAGATATGGACGCGTTTGCTATTCCCCCGCCCGTTATTGGGTCTATGAGGCGAGCTGCATCCCCAACTAACATAATGTTGTCGTCCACAAATTTCTTTGGCACGGGGCAAACGGACACGGCGCCCGTTATTATCTGCAATATTCCTCCCTTCTTCAGGTTCGGATGCTCCTCGATGAACTTGTCCAGATATTTCTTCACTTCGCCGGGCTCCTTTATTTTATTTAGAGCAACACCGATTCCCACGTTCGCTTCGTTCTTTCCCTTGGGGAAAATCCACAGGTACCCGCCGGGGGCGCAGGAGCCAATGTAGAAATGCGTGAACTTCTCATCGATGTCGATGTTTGACATCCTGTACTCAATACATGTGACTATATCTCTCTCTCGAAGCACCGTATTGAGACC
>JALWEL010000165.1 GCA_027014065.1 DHVE2 group archaeon | reverse complement strand
TGCGTCCGCTTCGATTAACATCTGCTCTCCGTCATTTTCCTCTATGATCTCGCCCCGCGCCACATCCACTATTCGGGTGTTCGTGAATATCATCACTCCTTTCTCTTCCAATTCTTTCAAAAGATGTTTCTTTGAGAGCGTTTCCATTCCCTGTGCAATCTCGGGCATCATCTCAATGATCACCACTTTATTATTCTCTGCGAGCATGTTCGCGGTTTCACAGCCCACCAAACCGCCGCCGCCAACAACAATTTTCTTTCCCTCAAATTTGACTTCGCCGCGGAGCACATCATTGTAGAGATAAACAAAATCGCGGAGGGGCGGGCACGGCAGGAAAGGCTTGCTCCCGGTAGCCATTATTATTGCATCGGGATTCAAAGCGATTACATCGTTCTTTAGCGCTTTTTTATTGTACATCTTCAAATTATCGTATTTTTTCAATTCCTCGCGATAGTACTCAATTAACCACCTTATCTTCTCCTTACCCGGAGGAAGAGCCGCTAAGTTCAGCGTGCCCCCGAATTCATCATAAAAGAGATGAACCTCGTGCCCGCGCATGGCGGAAATTCTCGCCGCTTCTAAACCGCCGGGACCGCCGCCCACTATCACCACTCTCTTCTTCTCCTCCGCATTTTTTATTTCTATCTCTCTTCCAACCTGCGGGTTCGCGCCGCATCTTATGCGGGTGTCTTCATCGTGCCGCGCTTTGATGCACTCGCTGCAACCTATGCATTTTCTTATCTCTTTCACTCTTCCTTCGCGAACCTTTATTAACCACTCCGGGTCCGCAATTAAAGTTCTTCCCAACACAATCATATCAGCCTTATTCTTTAGAATATCCACCGCAACCTCCGGCTCGCGGATCATGCCCACGGCCGCAACGGGCACCTTTAACGGGCGAATCTTCTCCGCTAAATAAGATCTCCATCCCTGCTGGAACGGCATAGGCTCTAATCGCAGTTCTTTGGGGCCGAGTCCAATATCCGCTTGAATCATCTGGTAGTAATCTTGAAGTTCTTCTGCGATTCTCTTTCCTTCCTTTAGGGTAATTCCCCCATCTAAGAAATCATCCACCGCAAGGCGAATTGTTACGGGGAAATCCCAGCCGCAACGCTTCGCAATCTCTTTTCTTATTTCGATTGCAAATTTTGTTCTCTCGCCCCATGAATCATCTCTGGTATTGGTTAGAGGGGAGAGAAATTGATTCACGAGGAGCCCATGGGCACCTTGCACTTCCACCATGTCAAATCCCGCCTTGCATGCAATTTCCGCGGCGGTGCCATACGATTCGATTATTTCCCTTATTTTTTCATCGCTCAGAAAATTCACACCCTTCTTTTTCCAACCCTCGTGCGTGAGCTCGACGGAAATGAGCGAGTGGTATTTTTTCAATCTTTTAGCTATATTTTTCCAGTCTTCAAAGAAATCCCATGAATCTATGCGGGGCTCGTAGGCGCCGTGCTTCCCTTCGGGATACGACACGCATGAATTCTCAATGATTAATAATCCAACACCACCCTTGGCGCGAGTTTCGTAATGCCTGATGAACAATTCGCTGAGATGACCATCCTCGCGCCCGAAATTTGTGGATATTGGTGGGTATATGATACGGTTTTTGCTCTCTTTTTTCCCTATTTTTATCGGCTCGAATATCTCGTTGTACATGCTTTCGGCATGCCTAAAGGATATTTCAAATTTATCTTGTATTCTCAACATTTGGCAAAATTTAATGTTTAGTTTTGCATACCCCATTTATGCATCATCATGCACACGCTCAGGTCAAGGGAAAGCTCCTTTTATCTATATTTTTGAATCTCACAATAACAATCGTTGAGATTTTCGGCGGGATAATTTCGGGGAGCATTTCGTTATTAAGCGATTCTGTGCACAATTTGGGCGATTCAGCAGGACTCATTGCAAGCTACGAAGCTATAAAAATTGGAGAGAAAGAGAAAAACAAAAAATACACATTCGGGTACAAAAGGGCCGAGATTTTGGTTGCTTTAGGTAACTCGGTGTTTCTCCTTACAGTGTCCATATTCTTAATTTACGAAGCGTACGAAAGATTCATTCATCCGAATCCCATTCACGGAGTAATTATGCTCATCGTGGCCATAGTCGGCCTGATTGGAAATCTTCTCTCGGTTATTTTCTTACATTCGCACGCGAAGGATAGTATGAATGTAAAATCCGCATATCTTCACCTTATGAGCGACACTCTCTCTTCCGTTGGGGTTGTTGCAGGCGCACTGCTTGTAATATTTTTTGATATTCTGTGGATTGATCCCCTTATTTCCATATTGATTGCTATTTACATAATCTACGAGGTAATCGGCATAATAAAGGAGAGCGTTGAAATACTGATGGAATCTGCGCCAAATTTAGATTTCGAAAAAATCAAAGAAGAAATAGAAAAAATAGACGGTATAAAGAACGCTCACCATTTCCATGCGTGGAGAATTGGAGAAAGCGATGTACTTTTTGAGTGCCACATAGAAGTTGAAGACATGCCCGTGAGCGAGGCACAGGTGCTCATCGATGAAATAAATGAAAAATTGAAAAAGTACGGAATCACGCATACCACAATTCAGTTAGAGACAGATCGCTGCAAAGGAAAAAATGTCATATGTAAGGGCTAATGCTCCTTGCACTCTCCCTTTCTCTTCTTTTCTCTCTCAATTTTCTCTTTCCAGTACGGGTCCACCTCAAGCATGTTGTGGATGAACGCATCTATCACATCCCTTATTCTTCCTCCAGCACCGGTGACCACATCTATGC
>JALWEL010000164.1 GCA_027014065.1 DHVE2 group archaeon | reverse complement strand
TTCGTCATAGACGCTCACTGTCGCCCGGTTCTCCGCCCGTTGCCTTGCGTCCTGTGTCGCCACCACCCTGCCTGCATAGTCATACCACGTCCGGTCTTCGCCACGGTCGGGATGGTACCGTCGCCACACCTGATTGCTCAAGTGCACAATAGTACCCTATGCTATGATAAATCCTTATATATACATCGAACAAATCTGATTAGTTCAAAAATAAAAAATATGGATGCTACAATTGGATAATAAATGTAGTATACTTTGTCATATACTCTCATAGAACTTTGTTTTTTATGCTTAAGCTCATCCTGCCCCAATATATAAGTCCCTATCGCACCGAAAAAAAACAATGTCGCTTCCATGAAGTTTGTACTAACCATCATGCACTTACACAAGTTAGCAGTATTCTTTATTGCAAACAAAACAACGGCAAATATATTAAAAGCAAGTACTTGGATGCTAATATATAAATCATAATACCATATCCTCCTTTTCATTTTTTTATTGGATGTCGGCATCTTTGCTTTCCCCGTTTTTGGCATTTACTTCTTTTCTACTCCTTGCCTCTTTTCTTCTCGTATTTATTACTTTACCGATAATATCCAATATAAAATTACCTCTTGACTTTACATAATTCTCAATAAAATCACTTTTCGTAAACCGTCCAAGCCTTCCGCCCAACCTACCAATAACACCTCCCATACCAAACCCTGCCATTCCTAATCCTATGCTCATCCAATCTATTTCCTCATCAAGTAAATACCTACTTAATACATCTGCTCCAGTGCTAATACCTCCTAATATACTGCCCGCCACCAGTAACGGGGGAAAATATGCTCCTCCTATATGCGCAACTGTAGATAACCATCCCGTTACCTCCCCTACTACTTCCAATGCTCCTCCTATCTCCCGACGTTCGCTCAATGAGGCTATCATTCCGAACTCCTTCCATGTCGTTAAACCCTTATTATATTTAGGAATTGTAATCATATATGCCGCTCGAAGAATCGATACATCGATCTCTCGCAGCCGTACTGACCTTGTCAGAGGACCTCCTCTATTCTTAGCTCCAGGGCCAACTTCTATAGGCCTTGTATATAACATCTTCACCTCCCCTTTATGTGCATTTAAATGAAGTGTCAATATCCCTTCCCCCAATGAGCCTGGTTTCCTAAAATTCACATACAGCGCACCTCCCGTAGTTGTAATAATACGAAGCATACTTTCTAACCCTTCTGATTCACCGTGACTAATAATACAATTTTGACTAAACACATACCCACTCCACTGCGGAAAACTATCTATCAACGGCTCCACCTCCCAAAACCTCCCCACCAGCGGATCGTAGTTTCTGTACCGATAATACTGCCACCCCAACTCCCTGTCAAACAACTGACCCTGATACGTAAATGGATAAGGGTCTTGTGTGAGAGTTTTCTCCCAACCAAACGGATAGTAATCGTGAATACTCACCACCCGTGGCTTGTAATAATCCACCGAACCATCTCCATTGCTATCCACTGGCATTCTCTGATTCGCAATCACTACTCGCACATTCCCCAAATGGTCCACTAACTCATACCTCCTATCTGACTTAAATTGTTCAAATTTTTCTGATACATTTATTACCCCACTACCTCCCAAACCTCCTGTATTAATACCCACATCCAGGTCGCCTATCAAATGCTCCAGCAAACTCTCATACACCTCCGGCGGCAAGGGGAAAATACTCACATCGCCATCTTTCACCCCATCTATGGGCGTAAAGCCTCCAGAGTGAGGTTTCAGCCACCACGGCCGGTAGCCATCCACAATCCCTATCCGCTTCGTGCCCTCATAGATGGGCTGATAGGCCAGCCGCAATGTATCATTACTCCGTTCGTACGTTGAAATCAATTGACCATTAAAAGAATAAAGGTAATAAAAACCACTGGTATCACCACCTCGTGCAAACAACTGTTTAAACCTATAACCCGCTGGATTGTAATTCATCCTCACTTGCATCCCACTGCTTGCAAAATTAAGCAATTTCGGCCGATTGGAATAGCTAATCATAAGATTCATGAAACAGTATTAAATTACTTTTCTTCTACTTTTCTATTACAAAACTTGTTTTTTAGGCACTTTGAAATACCTATTACAAAATAAAATGTAGCAAGCCACACCAATATATTCGGAATGCTTGTTAACAGACAAGGAGCTCTATACTTTTCATACCCAAAAGAAAAGGGCGCCAGACATAGTAACCATACTAATCCGTCTACTATCTGAGGCACTTCTCTTTTCATTACCATACAGTTATCATATAAAAATAAACCAACAGTATATGACAGATATAGAAAAATAAAAATAGCAACATAGCTAATTATTATTCTATTCATGCTAAAATTAATTCAAAATAGTTAGTTATCATTACTGATTATTTTGTCCTTGTTCTCGCATTTTCATATCAACAATCGTTTTGATAACTTCATAGCTAGCTTCAAATGTAGCCTCATCTATATTTGAGTGAGAAATCTTCTCTCCTTCAAATTTACAACCAGTTAAATCTATATTATATACTTCGGTTTCTATCGGATTTTCTGGAATGTTAGGACCTCCTCTTGATAAAATTGGAGATGGATCTGTCTGATAAAAATTTATATTCACTGCAACATTCTCGGGAACAGTTCTATCTACGGCTAAAGAATACGGGCCATTCGCTGCATCAACAGTTACCAACAAATCAACTTTTATATTTTCTGCTTCTAATGCACGAGCCAACCGCAGTGCATAGTCCCCTCCCCTACTA
>JALWEL010000163.1 GCA_027014065.1 DHVE2 group archaeon | reverse complement strand
AAACAGCGCCGATGAGTTGCCCGACGAGGCGCAGGTAGGGCGCTTAGTCGGATGCCGCCACGAGGGGGCACCTACGATTTCTCCCTCTACCCTCTTCCCTTGAAGGAGAGGGTTAGAAGGGGGAACCTTGGTGCCCCCTCGGAACAGAAGGGGGCTTACTCCTGGCACTTGGCCCAGAAAATAAAAAAATCAGAGACTGAGCCAGATGAAGTAGGCGGCAAAGATTATAGCTAAGAGGTACATTACCCAGCTTATTTCCCTGTATTTTTTCTTTGCTAATTTCACGATTACGTAGGTAATTATGCCGGCGCCTATTCCGTTGGAGATGCTATAGGTGAATGGCATTATGATCATGGTGAAAAATGCCGGAATGAACTCAGAGTAATCATCGAAGTCTATATGTGCCATGTTTGAGAGCATGAATAGCCCTACGATGACAAGAACGGGTGCAGTTGCCGCTGCTGGAACGAGAGCGATGATGGGCGTGATGAACAATCCGATTGTGAATAGAAGGGCCACCACAACACTCGTTAACCCTGTTCTTCCCCCTTCTTCCACACCCGAAGCGCTTTCGATGTATGTGGTCACCGTGGAAGTTCCCATCATGGCTCCGAATGTGGTGCCGAGGGCGTCGGTGAGGAGCATTCTGGTTAGCGGTTTTTTCGGTATGTTTCCCTTCTCGTCCAAATCACCCACTTTCGCGGATAAGCCGGTAACCGTGCCTAAGGTGTCGAAGAAATCTACCATGAAAAACGCGAATATCACTCCTACAACCCCTGCATTGAGCAATCCTGCGAAGTCCATCTTCATCGCGATGGGTGCCGGCGAAGCTGGAAGGGAAAGAGGAGAGGAAGGCAATGAGAACCCTGCGGGATAGATAATCGAAGCTGCATTAGGATCCACTGAGCTCCAAACAACTGCTATGGCTGTGGTCGATAAGATACCCCAGAGCAGCGAGCCCTTTATTCGATTCACGAAGAGGGTAATGGTTATGATTATCCCTATTATTGCTAAAAGCGCATCTGGAGCTAAAATATTGCCCATGGATATCAGTGTGGCAGGGTTGCCAACCACGATATGCGCGTTTTCGAGGCCTATGATAGCTAAAAACAAACCTATTCCCGCGCCTATGGAGTACTTCAAATTTTTTGGGAATGCGTTGGCCACTAAAGTTCTCACATTGGTGACCGAGAGTCCTATGAAAATTAGGCCCTCGATGAACACCGCGGCAAGGGCTATCTGCCATGAGTATCCCATGGTGAGAACCACGCTGTACGTGAAGTACGCGTTCAAACCCATTCCCGGCGCTAAAGCGTAGGGCTTATTTGCGTAAATTCCCATTATTATGGTGGCAAATGCAGTTGCAATTACCGTGGTTGTAACGAGGGGTGCGAAGGGCATTCCGGTCTGGCTCAATATTGCAGGATTCACAAAAATAATGTAGGCCATTGTCATAAATGTGGTAAATCCCGCCATAATTTCGGTTCTCAGGGAACTTCCTTTGGCGGTTATGCCAAAAAATGAGTCCAGTTTTGAAACGAAATCGGACATAGGGTGAAATTGAAGGGAGTATTAATAATTTTCACAGACCCCAGAAGTTTCTCTCTTTTCTCTTTATCCTCGCTATCTCGTCGAGAACTTCCTTGTCCTCGTAGCTCAGGTTCATTTTGAACAGCTTTCTCGCATCTTCCTCGGGGATGTCTATGTAGTATATCTCATCGGGTTTCATTTGCCTTCCGATGGTAACGCCATCTATTGCCACTGCAACCTCATCGCCCATTATGGCCTCAGTGACATTCACCTCGTTCTTCCTTATGCTCTTTATCTTTCCAACAACTTTTCCATCTTCCCTCAGTATTCTCTGTCCCACCCTTATTCTTCCCCCTAAAACTCGAACTCCCACTATGGCCGGTTTGCTGAGACGGAATATGTACTCTGGGAGAACCTTGAACTTGCCCGGGAAGGTGATTTCCATTCTCTTCTCCTTGTCCATCTCCCTTTTCTTCTCTTCCAGCCACTTTTTGTAGTCTTCCACAATCTGATAAATCACTTTGTCCACGAATAGTGCAACCTTAGACGCTTCCTGCTGCGCATCCGGAAGAACGCGAACGTTGAACCCAAGAATCACCTTGTAGAATGGATTATTGATTGTGGCTGCATCTACGATATCCCTCTTTGATATGTCTCCTATATCCGCTTTCTTTATGGGAATTCCCTCTTGCTCCAATTCATAGGCTAAAGCTTCCAGAGAGCCCAAAGCGTCCGCTTTTATTATAACTCCCTCCTCACTTGTTTTTATATTGATGTGCGTTTCTTTTCTCACTCTTTCCACTATTTCCTCGGTATTCTCATTGGCCACTATAACCGGCGAACCGGCGAGAGCGTTTTCTAAGTTTGGCGCAGCGATTTTTATTCCAGCAGCCGCGTGGACTTCGTTTACATTCATGAACCTATCCCGCGGGTCCCTCATCTCGTCCAGAGGTTTGGGTTTCAATATTGCCTTTATCTTGGTGACTATGGGCTCACAATGGCTTCCTACTACGATTGTATCTCCTTTTTTGAAAGTTCCAGAATACACGATGACATCGATTGTCTTTCCCAAACCTCTCTCTTCCTTCACTTCTAAAACCGTGCCTTCGCCCGGTCCTTCCTCCGTTTTGAGGTTTCTCTCTAAGAATTTCTGCGCTAAACCCACTAAAATGAGAAGAAGGTCCGCGATTCCTATGCCCATCTTTGCGCTCATTGGCACAATTGCCACATTTTGCGTGAAATCGGATATTCTATCATATCTCTCCGATGAGAAACCGAACTCGTATAG
>JALWEL010000162.1 GCA_027014065.1 DHVE2 group archaeon | reverse complement strand
GCTCCGGCAAAACCACGCTTGCAAAAATCATTGCGGGCATACTGAAGCCACAGGGTGGGAAGATAAAATATAGGGTGAAAAAAAATGAAATCGGCATGGTTTTTCAGAACCCGAATCTACACGTGATTGGAAAATCAGTTTACGAGGACATAGCCTACACCCTGAGAGTGAGAGACGAGAAAAATGTGGAAGAAAGAACGATGAAAATCCTAAAAATTTTAGGTTTGGAAGAACTCAAAGATAGAAATCCCCTCGATCTGTCAGGTGGAGAGCGGTTGCTCTTTGCCCTCGGCACAATAATTGTTTTCTCACCTAAACTTTTAATATTGGACGAGCCAACTCGGGGATTGTCCTACGAGCACAAGATCAAATTGGAAGAACTGCTGAGGGAATATTCGAAGAGCAGGGCGATTTTGCTGGTGAGCCATGACATGGAGCTCATCGCAAAGCTATCGAGCAAGGTGGCACTTCTCTCCGAGGGAAAAATAGTTCTGGAAGGTAATAAGAGAGAAATTCTATCTTCATCGCTCTCATTTTCTCCGCAGCTCAACAAGTTGGTGCAGAGGTACGAGGGAGTGGATAAAAGAATACTCACCGAGGAGGACTTGAAATGAAAATTTTGAAGCACCTCGTAATTTTCTCCACGCTTTTCATCGCAATCTTTCTCACCATTTATTACGAGAAATATGTGGAGATGTATTGGGGGCTCATCTCTCTCCTTTTTCTCCTTCTTCTCCTGTTAGAATTCGTATTTTTATTCGAGGACAAAGTGGCGGGAAGCAAGGACGTTGCCATGATCTCCATATTAGGCGCCATATCCGCAGCTTCGCGAGTTCCCTTCGCGGGAATTCCTTCCGTGCAGCCAAGCACATTCATAATCATTCTGACTGGCTATACCCTCGGCTCCTACGCGGGGTTCATGGTTGGAATGGAGACCGCGCTGCTCTCCAATTTTCTTTTGGGCCAGGGGCCATGGACTCCGTGGCAGATGCTAGCTTGGGGCCTCGCCGGAGTTTTCGGAGCGATGCTCAAATTTTTGCACGGCTATAACTATGAAATCTATGCCCTCATGGCCTTTGGATTCGCATACGGGTACATTTACGGAATAATAATGAATCTCTGGTACTGGCTCGCATTCATCTATCCCCATACCCTCGCGAGTTTTCTGATGGTCGAATCGCTCTCGGTGTATTTTGACACGCTCCACGCCCTTGGCAATTTGATTTTCATAGACCTGTTCGGCGCAAGATTTATTGAGATTTTAGAGAGATACAGGAAAAGATTTTTAGGAGTCAAAAGAGAAAAATGCGCAGTGCCATCATGAACTTTAACCTTTGTGTTTGTTACACCCTTTATTTAATGAGACGAGAAGCCTCTTTAGCTCCTCTTTACCCGCATTTGTCCTTATGCCCTGCGGCGAGAAATGTGTTCGGTACGCTTCGAATCCGGAGTCTCTTAGGGCGGTTATTATTTTCGCCATGGATGGCTGGGGAATTTTAAGCTCGGAGCCCAATTCCGGAATTTCGTAATATAGGAAAAACTTCTCGTTCTTCCACAACTCCAGCATCTTCTCAAATTCGCTTTTCATCGGAATTTCCGGTATTTTTGCATTTCTTAGAAATTCAAAGTCATGGATATTGCCTAACCACATTGGTCCTCCGAGTTCCACTTCTCCGATATTTGCAAGGGTTCTCTTGGCGTTTCCGCTTCCTCTTCTTATTCTCACATAAACCCTGTATGCGTGCTTTCTCCAGAACGAAAAAATTGGCTCGATTCCCAAATCGAACCGGACGGCCATTCTTCCGATGTAGCCCAATAGAACTCGAATTCCTATCTCGTGATTTCCCCCGCCATTTATTTTCGCCAAATACCTTCTCTCAATCCTACTGTTTCTTCCCGAAAGGGTCGCTGTGTCAGTGGCGCTCACCCCCAAAATTTTCGATGAGCGAAGGGCAATGTCCAAAAAAGGCACCGGTGAGCCGAAGGGGTCTATGTCCACGTAATCGAATCTCCTTTCGGATAGGAGCGCGTTTGCATCCCTGTTCAAAATTTCCACCTGCACGTTGTTCAATTCCACATTCTTTTTTATCACTTCGTATGCTTCGGGTTTAACGTCGTTGATCACCACGTCTATACCTGTTTCCTTTTTTATTCGGATTCCTCTTATTCCCGTGGCCGCCAGCGCGTCCAGCGCGTTTCTCACGGAGAGATTCGAAAGAAGAAATATGGAAGAATCCCTGTTGAAAATCATTTCTCTATTGTAAAAAACGCCCTCTATTTTCCCCGGACCCTTCTCGTTTACCTTCTCCACGTATACCCTTGCTTTTCCCTCTTGGACGATCACAGTTGCTCCCCTTTTATCAACTTTACGATTTTGAATGGCAGTAAATTCCTGTTTATTGGCGTGACTTCTAACATCCGTATATCGTCTCTCCTCCTTATCTCTTGGAGTAGCGGATTTCTCGATTTTTTGTGAAGGGTGAGAATCATGTGCTTGTCCATCTCCAATATCTCTCGCACAACTGCCACGAAGTTCTTGCTGATCACTTCCATCTTGCCTATCTCGTCGATTACGATCACATCCGCGTTATCCATGGCATCTTGGAGAGCTTTCACGCCAACTTCATCCAAAACATCGGTTTTGATTCCGTATGGGCCCACCTTGTACCGAGATTCGAAATCCCTGTGAGCGAAAATATCTTTTCTCTTGGTGGCCCAGTCTATCACGTAAAATCCAACCCTGCGATTTCCCTCTTTAACCTCTTCGGTTATCATTCCCCCTATTTTGTAACCCTCCTCCTCTAACATTGCAATGGTTCTTT
>JALWEL010000161.1 GCA_027014065.1 DHVE2 group archaeon | reverse complement strand
TTTCAAGAAGATGCACGTTAAATTGTATTTCAGAATAAACAGGGTTCAGGGTACAAACGCTCACACAAGGTTCATAGGCCATGACATGACCACCGATTACATCAGGAGAATGATAAGAAGGAGGAGGAGCAGGATCGACGCGATTTTCAATGTTCAGACCTCTGACGGTTATAGGATGCGCGTGAAGGTCCTCACCGTTCCCGACAGAAGGATTAAATCATCCATAAAGAGCGAGATAAGGAAGAAGATTCAGGAGTATTTGACCGAGAAGGCAAATTCCATGACTTTTTCCGAGTATGTGAAGTACATATTGGGAGATGAAGCCACTCGAGATCTTTCAAAGGTTCTCAAGCCCATTTATCCGGTTAGGAGAATCGAAATAAGGAAATCGGAAGTTCTACATTTTCCAGAGGAGAAGATAGTGGAGTTAGTGAAAGAAGAGCCAGAGAGTGAAGAAGTTCCCGTTGAGGAAGAAGTGCCCGAAGCCGAGGCGTCTTAAAGCCGGGGTGGCTCAGCCTGGTGGAGCGTCGGACTCATAGGGATAAAACATTCTCCACCTCCAAGCCTGAGAAATCCGAAGGTCCCGGGTTCAAACCCCGGCCCCGGCATATCATTCAAATTCTGTGTTGAAAGCGCGATCTCCAGCGTCGCCCAATCCGGGAATTATGTATCCCCTTTCGTTTAATTTTTCATCCACATCCGCCACGTAAATTTCCACATCCTCAAATTTTTCTTTTATTCTCTTTATTCCTTCGGGAGCTGCGAGCACACCTAATATTATTCTCCTCTTTGCCTTACCGCGTTTTTCGCATTCTTCAATAACCTTAACGAGAGTGGAGCCGGTGGCAATCATTGGATCCACGATTATTAGTATGTCATCTTTCTTTATTTTCGGGATTCTCACGTAGTTCATTTCGATTTCGAATTTCGGAGGCGAGCCACGAGATGCCGAAACCACGCCCATCCGCGCCTTTTCCAGAACTTTTATTACGCCTTCCATGAACGGAATCGAAGCTCTGAGAACTGTGATTAAAACCACATTTTCCATGTCTTTTATTTTTACCCCTTTCGCGTTTGCGAGAGGGGTCTTCACATCAATTTTTTCGTAATCCATCGTTTTGGTGATTTCGTAGGCCATGTATCGACCTAAAGATGAGAGAAATCTCCTGAAATTGATGCTGTCCGTTCGCTCATCTCTCAGAGCGGTGAGAATTTCCATAATGTACGGGGAATCTTCGAATGTCATCGCTCCATCTTTTTCAATCATCTGCGCACCTCCATGGCAGGATAATGCCCTCATCCCATAAATTTTCTTCCTTCATGAATAAAAATTGTGGTTTTTAGATGGGGGATATCAAAATCATGCTTTGAACTCGTATTCAATCATGCAGCTGACATTAGGATTGCCGCCTTCAAATTTAATGGAAATTTTATAGTCGACTCCTGTAATGAGACACGTATGAAATGGAAGAGTTACGTTTGTAAATTCTCCAACGGGTATGCTTTGGGAGAACCATGGATAATCACCCCATGCGGCTACGGTGCCGTTTGAAACAAAACTTATATTGTATTCATACTCTGTTATGCGAAATTCGGAGTTTCCCATATTTTTCAGTTTGAGAACAATTGAGCTCAAAACCTCTTTATTGGGTTCGTTCGTATCATTAAACTCTTCTTTGTGGGAAATTAACAGTAGTGGTCCGGATTTGAGGGTGAATGTAAAGCTATCCTCGACAAATCCGTAATCGTCTTCTAAAACTGCAATGTATGTGCCGTTGAAATTGTAATCATGGGGCAAGCGTACATCTATGGAAATAGAGTTGTTTTTATCTATTCCGATCCCCCATCCTTTTCCTATAACTGTGCCGTTGATTTTATAAACGACTATATGGATGGGATAATCAGGAACCCCGCTGAGCTGGAAGCGAAGTATTGTGGGGGACGAAAAATCATAATGTACCGAGAAATTGGTTACGGTAACAGGGGTATAAGTGAAGTTTACCATACAGGATGTACGAACGTTATATTCTTCAAGCTCAGCCATATGGTCTGGGTAAGTCGGATATAGAAGCGCAATCTTCACAGGCACGGTGCCCTTCTGCACAAGCTGTAATGCTTTTCCGGAGGATTTTACACTTATATTAACTTCCTTTACTCCGTGAATCACACTGTTATCCTCTTTGAAGATATTTGCATTAAACACCGTGAAATTTAATCCCCATATATACAAAGGGTTCTGGGACTTAATCAATAGATGCACACCGGTTATATACGCGTATTTGACACTTACGGGTCGAACGGAGATATTTGTGACCGATACGTCGAGTTTGGGATGTGTAGAAAATGAGATCTCTCCCCTGTAAAGGTAGGAATTTCCTCTCTTTATATACATGTCCATGGTTCCTCTGAGATTATCAAGCATATCGAGGGGTATGGAGATATTGGTTTTGCCATCCTGTGTGCGATTCACCTTCCAAGTCACCAAGTTATATTGAAAATCGCTTTCATTTTTGTAAATATGAACAACATCTCCCTCACGAACAGGTGCGGATAATCTTAGATAGATGTAAGTTATCGTTTGGTTCGGATTTTCGGTTTTTGCTCCGAAGAAATATCCGTCATCTAAAATCCTTATTCTATTGGAATTTGATTGAAGAAAAAAGTAATATCCCGCAACAACAGATAATAAGCTCACGACTACTATAAGTGTTATAATTTTCACTTTTGGAGACTCCTCCATATATCTCTGAAATGTACCACGATATATTACTCTTTTGTTAACCCCCTGCAAATAAATGAGCATCTCAAATTTCTTTTGGGATGAAACACTTTTCTTTTTTAAAGAAAAGGGTTCAGTGGGCCCGCCCGGATTTGAACCGGGGACCTCCGCCTTGTAAGGGCGACGTCATAACCACTAGACCACGGGCCCCAGTCGTGAGATGGAAAACCAATATTTAATTTTTACCGGCGAAAAAAGAAAAAATCAGAAGTTGTTCAAAAGCTCCTCTTTCTTGCGCTTGTATTCTTCCCCGTCGATAATCCCGTCGTCGTACATCTTCTTCAATTTTCTAAATTTTTCCTCTGTGTCTTCTTCTTTTTTCTCATTAGGCTGAGGAGGTGCTGGAGCGGGCTCTGGCTCTGCTGGGGGCGGTGAAGGTGGCGGTGCTGGCGGGGGAGATGCAGTTTGTTGCTGTGGCTGCAGATATTATTGCTGATTCGTGGGTTGCAGTTCATCGAATTTCATATATGCCAAGAGCAGTAATATACCGGGTATGAGTCCTCCCAGTATGAGTCCTAAGATCATCCATAGCATGGTTTTGCTCTTCGCTTCTGTGTAGTTTCCTTGGTCGATAAGTCTGTTAATATCCTTGCAAAAGTACCATATAATAATGTCAATCACTCCGAACACCAGGGTAAACAGGGTAAATATCCCCAGAATTATAAACAGAATTCCAAAAATGAGGGATATTATACCTGCCATGTTCACGAGGCTCTTGACATTTTCCGCTTGCAGATTCCCCCGTGGTCCATTTTGTGTGGTGTTTTCATAATATTGAGGTTGGTCTTCCATAATATTTCACCCATATCTCATAATATACAATGATATAAAATAATTCCTCATAATTCATGCAATATTTTGTAGACGAAATTTAGCTTTCGGCACCATTATATTTTTCAAAATCTATCCCCCATCATGGTTGAAAGGGCCAAGGACTCAATGCTCTCTCTCGACATCTATGCTTGGATGAAAGAAAATAGGAGCGAGGTAGAAGGGGGATTCATCAAGAAGATTTATCAGGTTGGTGAGAGGGAATTTCTGCTCAAAATTTACAAAAATGAGACGAAAACTCTGTACATCAATCTACGCGGCTTCGTGTTCTTCGGGGAGCGGGAAACTCCGGAAAAACCAAGCATGTTCGCCATGTACCTGCGCAAGAGATTCAACAACAAAAAGATTCTGGGGTTTGAGCAGGTGAATTTCGATAGAATAATCATATTCAAAACTCCCGAATACGATTTAATTTTCGAGCTATTTGGCGGAGGAAATGTTATCGTGGTGAAGGACGGAATTATCGAAAAGGCGTACAAGGAGAGGGAATGGAGGCACCGCTCAATAATGCGCGGAGAGCTTTATCATCCTCCAGAGGAGAAGAAGCATCCCCTGAAGGATATCGATTCTCTTTGCGATGTGGTGAATTCCTCGTCGAAGGATGTTGTTCGCGCGATTGCAACCGGTTACAATTTAGGTCGCTACTCCGAGGAGGTATGTTACAGGGCGGGGGTGGACAAGAACAAGAAAGGCGTCACGGACGAAGAGTGCGAGAAGTTGAAAAAGGCCATTCGGGAAATTTTCGAATTCGACGGTTGCTATCTTTACAGGGATTTCTTCTCTCCTGTGCCCCTCAAATATAGAAAAGAGGAATACGAGAAATTCGAGAGTATGAACGAATGCTTGGACAGGTACCTTTCCTCTTTCTCCCCAGAAGTTGTAGGAGATCTGAGGCTTCACAACATAAAGGAGATGCAACTGAAGAAGATTGAAGAATTTAAAGAGGAAGAGAGAAAAAACAGGGAAATCGGGGACAAGATTTACGAGCATTTTCAGGAAGTGGAGGAGATAATACAAAAAGCGAAGAGGGGGGAGGTGGAAAAAGATGGAAAATCACGGGTTATTGTGAATTTCGACGGACTGGAATTCTACATCTACGCAAACAAATCTCCGGGGGAGAATGCCACCATTTATTACGATAAGGCGAAAAAAGCAAGGGAAAAAATAAAGGGTGCAATGAAAGCAATTGAGGAAATCGAAGAGAAAATAAAAAAGGAGAAGAAAAAAGAGGTGAAGAAGAAAAAGAGAAGGCGGGTTTTCTGGTTCGAAAAGTACAGGTGGTTCATCAGCTCGGAAGATTTCTTAGTTATTGCGGGAAGGGACGCGAAAACCAACGAGGAAGTGGTGAAGAAGCATTTGGGGGATAAGGATCTCTACATGCATGCGGATATCCACGGGGCACCGAGTGTGGTGATAAAATCGGAAGGAAGAGAAATAGGAGAAAAAACGCTTTACGAAGCGGCCCAGTTCGCTGTGAGCATGAGCAAGGCATGGAATGCGGGCTTCGGAAACATGAGCGCCTACTGGGTTTATCCGTCGCAGGTTAGCAAGATGGGGGAGAGCGGAGAGTACGTGGCCCGAGGTTCGTGGGTAATCAGGGGAAAGAGGAATTACTTCCACAAAGTACCTCTAAGTTTGGCGATAGGCAAGATAAATTATCAGGGCACCGAGCTTTTAATGTGCGGCCCGGAATCGGCAGTAGCTAAGAGGACTGAGAAATACGTGGTAATTGCTCCTGGAGATGAGAAAAAGGAGGCTTTCGCGAGGAGAATTGCGGGTGAGTTCGATGCCAGCGTTGACGAGATAATACGCATACTTCCTCCGGGGAAGATAAAAATAATCAGGAGAGTATAGAGAGTATGTCTTTAATCTCTTTTCTTGAAATTTCTCCCACCACATGTACGCTTGCTCCGTATTTCTCGCCCAGGTCAGCGAGAAGCTTCAGATACGAGTAAATTTTCAGGGTCTTCCAGCCTATGAATATCTCCTCGGGCTTGTAGATGATCACGTCCTTTTTCTCTCCTAACTTTTTCTCAATTTCGTATAGAACTTCTATTCGCATACTCTCCGGCGTGAATTCCCCCCCGTGCCTTATCCACAACGCATCTTTGAAATTTGGGCAGGCTTTCTTCGGGTTCTCGGGGCTCACGCAGAGCATGTTATCCGCGTTTTCGGGTAATTTTTTATCCCTCTTAATCTGTTGCGCCCGGATATTGTCGTTCACGTTCATTTTTTCGTCAAACATCTCCTCGATGTTACTTCGCTCATCATCCAAGAGAACTAAATCATCTCCAAGAAGCATAAATCCGCCGTCGTACTGCGATGATACATCTATTATATCTTTCAAAAACAGGAGTATTCTGTCCAATGAGTTGAATGCACGGATATAAGCGAGACCTTCTAAAATCACCATTCCCTTCGGGTTCTGTCTCCAGAACTCAATGATGGTGTATTGTATTTCGAATTCGAGCCTCTCGGGAAGAATTGAATCCTTTGAGTCCACTTCGCTTAGCCATATTGCCGGGGCCTCCTCTCCCACTACCTCCTTAATCCATTTTGGGCTCTTCGTTGCTATTATCAGGGTTGGCCTAGATTCTACGATTCTCTTGACTAACGAATAGCCTCCCCCCTTTATGAGATAGGTTTTTCCGCTCTCTATTTCGGGCACCTTCTCCATCGCTTCTCCGCGAATTGTGGGCTGCGGTAGTTTGAACAGCTTGTACTTTGCTAGCATGTAATCCATGAATCCCGCTGAGAAGATTATTGCGATTGACGTTGGATCCGGGTAAATATCCCAAAAGAAAAGGAGCAGAACGTTCATGGTTACGGGGGCAAGAACAGCGATGAATAGGGTTATTAGGAGATAACGGTCTATTTTGGTGTGGGATTTTTTGATGTTGAACAGCAGAACGAAGAATGCGACCAATAGGCAGAAGTACGAATAGGGAACGTGCCAGTAATCGGCCATGGGACCCCAGATGCCCACATATCTCGGATTTCCGTCCACGATTGTAATCTCTTTGAACCCTGTGAAGAATAGATGATTCACGGGTGAAAGAAAAACGAAGATTATGCTTATTAAAGGGGGAATCAACAGGATTATGGGGGTGTATTTGAATTTCATAATTTTGTTTCGTATTGGAGTTGTGAGCGTGGACATTAGAACCGCGTACGGAGTTAGGGCAATGCCGATGAATTTAACCAGATAAAACACCACTGTTATTCTTCCCCAGAATGTGTAGTAGAAAAATTCGGAGCCCACCCATATGCTGCTTACCACACCCATGAGTGAGAAGTACAATTTGGATTCTGTGCTCGGATTTCCTATGTATAATCTGTACGTTAGGTATACGAGCGTAATAGTACCAACTCCGTAAATAAGTGCGTACCAATTCATGGAATCCACGTCCCTTTATGACTTGAGGGTACCTGTTTTTATTCCAGGTGTCCTGTGAAATAATGTATTAATTGATTATAAATTTACCGCCGAAATTCGTAAATTTTAAGAATTAGGGAAAAATAAAACATCGCAGAGAACTTATTTTTCCTCTCCTATCAAGCCAGTGGCGCTGATCATAAATCTCACTTTTTTCCCCTCTGCGATGGAGCGGTGCTTTACCAGCAAAGCTTCCCTGTACCCTATTCCTATCTTTTTCAGATGGATTATGGCTTTTGCGTTATGGTACAGCGCGTGCCCGCCGATGGGCTTCAGTTCTCCCTGCACCGTGTCCATGTATACCTGATTGGTCACAATGACCGCTATGTTCATCTTTCTTGCTATGGAATTAAGGATGGATAATTGCCATGCTAAGGACTTGTGCATTCCGGTGTCCTCGCCGACTCCTCTCTCAGCGCGGTAGTATGAGGTGAGGGAATCCACGATAATGAGGGGAATATCCTTTTTTTTCATCACCAGTGAGGCAACCTTCTCAATCACATCCGCCTGCTGCGAGAACTTGTAAACGTGGTAAAAAATGATGTTTTTTCCTATCTCTTCATCTCCACCTAATTGTCTAAATCTTTCCATGGAGACTCCTTCCGTATCGACATAAATTACTTTTTTTCCCTCTTTGGCCACACCTATGGCAGTCTGTAGGCATATATTCGTTTTTCCACTTCCCGCCTCTCCGTAAATCTCAGTGATGCAGCCTCTTTCGAATCCTCCTTCTAATAGGGAATCTATCGAAGAACATCCACTCGAAATTTTTTCAACCACGGGATTAAAAAAGCATGATTGTAGATAAATTTACCGACGGAGCAACGTCAATTATATATTTATGATACCAATGCACCGCCATGCTCAAATTAGCGATATTCGATTTGGATCAGACTCTCGTTGACACGCTTCCGCGATTTCACCGTATATTCAATCATTCTCTAACGCATTTTGGCTGCGGCGAGGTGCAGTGGGAGGAGTTTGTGAAGAAATATAAAGAGGATACTTTGAACGATTACGTGTGTGTCGATCATCGTGAATTCTGGGATTATTTTCTCTCCCATTACAACGATGTGATTTGCGAAAAGGACTCTTTGATTCCCGGAGCCGAGGAAACTTTGCGTGCTCTTAAAGAGAAAGGGGTGAAAATCGCAATAATCACCGGTAGAATGGTTCCCCCAGAGGAAGTGTGGAACGAGTTGAGAAGATTCTACCTCGATAAGTACGTGGACTTGGTTTATACGCGCCTTAATAATTACTGCGACGGGAGAAGGAGAACTGAATTGCTTCAGGAAGCCATGGAAAAGTTAGGCGCAAGAAAAGAGGAAACGATATTCATCGCAGACTACTGGCCAGACATGCAGTCCGGGCGCGAAGCCGGGATATTCACTGTGGGAGTTCTCACTGGCCATGAGGATGCGAGCAAATTGAAGGAGAACGGAGCAGATGAAATAATTGAGAGTGTGAAATTCTTGATTCCTCTGCTCAGGGAGAAAAACATCATTTCTTGAGCAATTTCCGTGCCATCTTCTCGAAGGCCACTTCCACGTTCTTTCCCGTTTTGGCACTTGCGAACACATGGTCTATAGCTCCCACGTTTTCCGCGAATTTCTTTATGTATTCCTCATCCACATCCCATTCCAAGTCGGTTTTGTTCGCGATGAGAATCACTGGCAATTTTTTACCGGCCACACCCTCGGCGGCATCAACCCAATCGTGAAGTGCATCCAAAGTTTCCTTTCGGGATATATCGGCGATGGCGATGAGTGCGTCCGCCCCGAAGAAGTATGAAGTCTTAAGC
>JALWEL010000160.1 GCA_027014065.1 DHVE2 group archaeon | reverse complement strand
GCCCAATGATGGCGTGCTTACTGCCAATAACATGGTGAGAGTAAAACCGGCCAGCAGGGACCAGCCATAGTTGGGCGAGATGAAGAATCTTCTTATATTTCTCATGCAAACATTGGCGTGGAGAGAGGAGAAGAGGTAAATCATGGTGATGATGACGAACATAACCTTCGTTACAAAATCCACATACAGCCAAGAATTGTGGAAATCTGGCCGGATGAGAAGATAGAGGGACAGAATGAAAGCAACAGATGAAGCGAGGATATTGCTCAGTGTGGCCAAGGTGTTGTTCTTAATCAAAGAAATCAGAGAAGCGCCTAAAACGACGACAAATATCCCATATATTGCTATTTCCTGCATTTTAATCACCCCGAAAGTTCCTCAATTTCCATGGGTCCGTACTCTTTCTCCGCGCTGAGAATCACCGCGAGAAGCACTGCGCCAATCACATCTAACAAAATTCCAACTTCCAGCAAAAACCCGATGGGGTAAAGAACGATTCCTAAGTAGAGTAAAGCGTTCTCTTCCACAATGTACCCAGAAATTTGGGCCAGTGCGTTTCTTCGCATAACTATTATCAAAAGACCGAAGAGAAGCAGAATGAATGGGATCACGCCCTTCCACGTGCCTATGACAGTGTAAATGACGAGGTACGCTATGATTCCAACTATCGCGGTTATTATCCCCGCAATCAGAGAGGACTTTGCCTTGGCTCCGAATTCTCTGTGCTCCCACACCCCCTCTCTTTTTATATCTTTTAGAAGAATCTCGGGAATGAGCCATGCCCTGAAAATCAACGTGAATATTGCCAGAGCTATAAGCTCCCACATTCCAAGGTAGAATCCAACAATTCCAATGAGAAGCGATAGAATTATGGTCTGCGCCTGAAGATGCCTTATAACGCTGTGAATGTAATTCTCCGCAATTATTACGAACCCGTAGAGGAGAATGAGAACCCCGAGGAAATCGATGGCGGCTTCGTATGCTATCATTGGGGCACACCTCCCACCAGGAAGAAAGATATCACAGCTAAAAGCGCGGTGAGGTACGAGAAGGTGAGATAATCAATAATTTTGAATAGCCGAATCTTCGCCACGGAAATTTCGACCAAAACGATGGCAAATATCACAAGGAGCATTTTCACAAAGAGCAAAGCAATACCGTACAGGATAGTAAGAGGATTAGCCTGAAGGGGTATGAACCACGGCATCGCGAATACATTTATGAACACGGAAAAGAGGATGAACTGCTTCATGTATGAGCCCCATGATTTCAGCGCGTATAGCGGCCCTGAGTATTCCAAACCCATTCCCTGTCCGATCATTCCCAGCTCGCTCATTCCATGACTCTCTATGGGCAATTTTCCGGTATCGAAGAGAAGGAGAAGGAAGAACGCAGCTATTAAAAGAAGATGCGTGGGGGAGAGCATCCATGATAGATTATTCCTCAAAGTTTCATTCGTCAGGAACGGATTGTTCGTTCCCGTTATAAGTGCGACTCCGAAGAAAACAGTAATAAGGACAGGTTCAGCGAAGGCGCCGAATGTAACTCCTCTTGTGGCACCTATGCCCGTGTAATACGAGCCAGTTTTTTCAGTTCCAATCACGGAGAAGAATGATGCGAATCCGAATAAGAACGCTCCGCCAAGGAAATCCACCAGCGGTGCAAACCACGAGGGAGAGCCGAACACTATCGGCACAACCCAAGGGAGAATCAGGTACGCGGTGAAGGAGAGCATGGGCGCCAATATAAAAAGAGAGCCCGCGCTTTCTGGTACCACAATCTCCTTTTTGAAGAACTTGGCAAGGTCGTAGTACGGCTGGAAAATTGATATACCCTTTCTGGATTCAAATTTAGCTTCCCATTTCTTCAATATGCCTACCATTAAGGGCGAAAGAACTAACACGGTCAATACCTGCACTAAACCTGCTACTATCTCAGGGATCATATGGCGTCACCTCATGCGAAAAGGCGTCATCAGCCACGCGGGCGTTTCGGGGTGGACGCCATCACCCGAAGCAGGGGTGAATTTTTAATTTCATATATAATGATTTCTCCCTTCTGGGTAAGTTGCAACCCTCAAGAAAAATAAAATAGTAGGAACCACCAGCGGGTTCCTATAACCTCCTGCAACCATAAGACCCTCCAGCGGGTTCTTATCATCTCCAGCGACCATATGACCTCCGGCGGGTTTCTACAACTTCCAGCAACCAAATACGGCAGCACATTATGCTCATTGTGCTGGCGCAGTATCTTGGGAACATAGAAAACATGCTCCAGATTATGGAATACATGGATAAAGTACAGAGGGTAATGAAGTTGAAGAAAATTCCACACAAAAGTACAAATTAAAACGGGTAAAAGAATACCGGAACGATGGATTCGGGTTGTGCTAAGGGAAGTAGTGAAGATAGTAGGAATACCAAGTAAATTTGCCGTGGATTCCACGGGTATTCAAATTTATTATCGTTCGTATTACTACACACAGCGAATCGGAAGGAAAGCGAGAAGAGAAGGGTTGAAATTGCACACTGCTGTTGATATAATGGCATACTAATGATCCCCTTGTCTTATCTCTCTTTTGAAAGATGAATAAATTACGCGCCTTTTAGGCCCGGGTGAGAAGCATGAAAAATTGAAAGAGAGAATACCAAAAGAAATAATCCTCCCTCCGGAACACGAGGCAATATGGTTCAGGGAATTCGAAGTGAAAGGACTTCACGGCGGGCTCAGCGAGGAGGAGATTCTCGTACCATTGATTATATTGGAGCGATAGAAAAAGATTTAACTTGCGTTTATCATTACCATCCATGTTCATCGACGACATACTGGCTGGAATGGTGATTGTGATTTCTCTCCTTCTCCTAGTGGTGGCTCTAATTGCGTACCGGCGCTATAGAATAAAGGCCATGCTTGTGAATTCCTTCGTATTCATTCTTTTTCTCGTCAACGCGATTATTTACTCACTTAACTCTCTTTTCTCCCTTCATATGGACATGGTGTTTTACTTCCTGCTATTCGACACAATAATACTATTTTCCCTCTATTTTGCAATAGCGCTCAAAGGGTGAAGCAATGGTGGAGATCACGACGAGGAGGAAGATATACGAGGAAATTGTTATGAATCCGGGTCTCCATTTTAGAGAGTTGCAGAAGCGGTTGGATATGCCTTTGGGGATGTTAGAGTATCATCTGAACGTTCTCGAGAGGGAAGGTGTGATAGTTTCGAAGATGGACGGAAAATACAAGAGATATTTTGCGAATACATCCATGAATCGCGAGGAAAGGAAGATAATGGGTAGCTTGCGTTCGGAGATACAGAGAAAGATAGTCATATTTCTCATAGAAAACGGCAAAAGCAGGCACTCGGACATAGCTTCTGGTATAAATATCAACCCATCCACCCTTTCTTATCACATATCCAAGCTTGTGAAAAACGGAATAGTGGGGAAGGAGAGCGAAGGGCGAGAGGTGTTCTACTACGTTATGGAGCCAGATAAGGTTGCAGCTACTATCGTGAAATACCGCAAATCTTTTTTGGATTCTCTCGTGGACAATTTTGCGAAGTGGTACATGTCACGATAATCCCAGAAGCTCAAAGAGATCCAATACCTCCCCGCGATTCCATATTTTCCGATCAGGTTTTTTCTCTGCCTCGATCAACAATTTTCTGTTTCCCTGCTTGAGGGGGATGATGAAATACTCCTCTAACTCTTTGCCATTGTACAGTACGATTTTCACTTTGTTTTCTCCTCTCTTTCCAGTTTCGCTATCTAGATATTCGTATCGAACGAAGGTGCCGCTATCCACCAGCGAGCGAACCTCTATCTTCCCCTTTTTAGATTTGGTCAGGACCTCTTCCGGATAATCCATATTAGGTAATGGATACTGGGGTATATTATCTTCGCTGTTCAACCCAAAAATTAGAAAAAATCATTGAAGGGCTGAAACCACCTTCTCCAATATATTTTCGTGTCCCTCTCTTACCTGTTTAAGCAGTTCTTCCGCTTCTTCCATCGTCTTCTTCTTGTATTCTTCATCGTTCAGTCCGGAGAGATTTATTAAGACGTTGAGGTACGCACCGTATGCAGCGGTGTAAGCGCTTAGCGCGGCGACGCCAGCATCGCTTATTGCGTTCTTGTTCCCTTTCTCTGCCAGAATATCCGATAGGTTAATTATTTCAGGGGTTAAGCGAAGCGTTGAAAGGGGCACTTCTATGGCATTTTTGGTAGCTTTTTCTATCTCTATTTCTCTTAATCTCTTTTCCTCTTCTGTCTTCTTCGGAAGCCTGAACGCAGCCATGAACGCGTCGAATGCTTCGGTATCTTTGTCAATTAAATCCAAAAAGTTATCTTTTAGTTCCTGCGCTTTCAATCCCACTTTCAGCATGTCTTCCCACGCGTCTTTGTACTTTTTCTTCCCGTAGGTGAGATTGGCAACCATGGAAGCCAGAGAAGCACCCAAAGAGCCTGCGAGGGCCGCCACGCTCCCGCCGCCCGGAGCCGGAGAATCTCGTGAGAGTTCATCTGCGAAATCTCTGAGCGTTAGATCTACCAATTTCTTGCGGGATTCCATCTTTTCAATTTTGTACTCTATGATTTTTTTATCCTTTTCAAACTCTGCCACTTCGTTGAGTCCTAAGGAGAGAATAGCCTCATGCACGATGTCCCTCTCTGGAATTGCGGTGCTCTTGCCCTGCTTCTCGAGGAAGTGCCTGCCCACGTCTAACATTGCTTCCAGAGGAATCAATCCCACAATCTCGCTTCCCGTAACTCTCAGCCCAATTTTGTTCGCTTCCTCCTCGGCTGTTTCGAACACTTTCCAAAGCGGAGTCTCGTGGAAGTTTGTGAGATTTATTGAAATCTGCGCTCTCCTGTACTCGTCAATGTACCATCCGATAGCCTTTACGAACTTCAATTTGCCCGGTATCTGCTGCCTAGTTCCGTCGGGCATTTTTTTCTTGTATCCCTTCTCTCTGATTACCTTCGCCACCTTGTTCGCCAGCTTTTTGTCGGTGGTGTTCAAATTGATGTTGTACGCAATTAAGAAATCTCTCGCACCTATAACAGTTGCTCCAGTCTTTGCAACCCTCTCGTTCCATTCCGCAGGCCCGAAATCGGGCTTCCACTTCTCCTCCTTCAACTTCTCCGGCAAAGCCTCATATTCTCCCTCGCGAATATCCGCGAGATTGCGGCGGTAATCCTCTTTGGCGGCGTATTCGTATAGATAGACGGGAATTCCTAACTCTTCGCCCACTCTCTTGCCGAGCTCTTCGGCGAGGCGGACACAATCTTCCATCGTAACGCCTTTAACGGGAACGAATGGAACCACGTCCGTGGCTCCCATTCTGGGATGCGCTCCCTTGTGGTTTCTCATGTCTATCAGCTCTGCGGCCTTCTTTATCGCTTTGAACGCCGCCTCCACCACGCCCTCCGGAGAGCCTACGAAGGTCACCACGGTTCGATTGGTGGCCTCGCCGGGATCCACGTCTAAGAGATAAACGTCCTTCGTTTCCTTAATCTCATTTGCAATCTCTTCGATTATCCTCTTATTTCTCCCTTCGCTGAAGTTGGGCACGCACTCCACAATCTTATCCATGTTATCACCTACTCCGGCATGGGGGATTTCATAATTAATTGTTCCCATCATATAGAGGACGGATATTTTTCGACGATTTGAATGTAGGAGAAAATAATGGTGTATTTGCACCATGAGCGTATTCATCTTTGTTGAAATAAAAAGGAGTCTAAAATATTAAATCTGTGGTGCCCTTCTCCACTCCTATGTTAATTGTTTTCATGTATTTTTCGCTGGGATGCACATAAATTGTGATGGAATCATACTCTTTGTCAATTATCTCTGTTATTTCTTTTTTCATTTTCTCAAGATTGCTCTCCGTGATGTCTCCCCGGAACACCGAGTTTTGAATCCAATGAAGATACGTTCGTAAGAGTTTGTTTACTTTATTTACTCTTTCCTCTCCCACGTCGTAGACTACGATCACATGCATATTACCACCATGCTCTAAATGCCCTGTATGGCTTGTCATTCATCACATGTTTTAATATCTTGTACGCCTCGAGCCGCAAGAGTTGCCTTTGACTGACCTTTCTCTTTAGTCGCCGATGATAAACGGTTGATGACATTCTATTTTCCCACTCTTTTAAAAATTTTCTTTTTCCATTTTCGTTTAAAAACACACCTTTAAATTCGCTTCTAAAATCTGATTCGTCTATAACATCGTGATTCACGATATCATGAACCATTCTATGTACAAAGGTGGGTTTGAACACATCAGCAATATCTAATGAAAGAGAAAATCTCCTTTCTGAAGGCTCATGCAGATAGCTTATACTGGGATTCAAATGAGTGTGATATATCTCTGTGAGCGCTGCTGAATAAAGCAATGTGTTTCCAAAAGAAATTAAAGCGTTCAGCTCATTTCTTGGCGGTCTGTATTCCCTTTTTTCCAGTTTGAATCTCTTTATGGTTTCACTAAAACTTGCGTAATATCTTTCCCAAATTCTTGCTTCTCTGTTCATTATCTCCTGTATGCTATCACCCTCTATGTCCACTTTTTCGATATCTCTGATGTATTGCTCCACGTTCTTCGTGCTCTTTCTTAAATTTCGAAGGATATTGTGTTTAATCCCCTCCACCATTTCTACAGCTATTTTCTTCCTCTTTTTCCAGTCTATATAATGCCGTGCTTGATTAATCACTACCTCCCCTGAGACGCTTTTCTCCCGCGGGTACAAAGTTCCTTCATAAAATCCATAATTGTTGAAAAAATGCACCACTATGCCGCTCTTTAATAGATACTTGATAGCTCCCGATTTGAATGTTACAGGTGCTAAACACGTGATATCTCTGAGATTGTGTATGGGTACCGACCTTTTCTCTTTTTCTCTTACTATGTATATTGTATTTCCCTCTCGCTTGACTATTGCTTCCTTAGTTATGTAAAACGACTCCATGTGCATCACGCCCAACAAAGCTCTGCGTAGGAGCATTTCTCACATATTTTTCTCCACACGGGCCTTGGGGGCTTGTTTTTAGATAGAGTTTGCTCCATGTCCTTGAGTATTTTTTCCAATTCCATTTTAGACTCTTCGTTTAGTATCACTTCCATTTGGTATTTTTCCTTGGGAACGGCTATTTTTCCCTTTGCTTCAATGCCTCTATCTTTTAACCATTTGAGATAAAAAAGGAGCTGAATCCTTGCCGCATCTATCATTTTACTGCTCTTCTTCACTTCATATACGAACACTTCCCCGTTCTTTTTTCTAACAAAGTCCAGGGATATATTGTCGGAAAACACATTTTTAACTTCCCCTTTGTAGCTCTCCTCATGGAGCATTTTCCCTAGAATCATCAGTTCGTTTTCAAAGCTTACCCTCCTAACAGAGTACCATGCTGCCCTTTTGCAAACCATGTACTCGTGGACCAAGCCCCCAGTTATACGCATAATTCCGGATAAAAATAATGGTATTTACTTTTTGCCATTACTCAGTCTTTAATTACGTTCAAAAACCCAAATCCAAGGGAGTTCTTTTCACCGAGCCCGCAATCTAGGATGAACCGATAAAATTTACCATAGCCCCGTGGAATCCTCTTCTGTAATAAAGACCACAAAGTTCCTATGACAACAAAACTCTTTCCGTCCTTCTTCACAATAACGGATACCTCTTTTCTGAACTGTAGAAGATCAAATAGCTCATCTTCTAAACTTAAATCATCATCGTAAAATGCGTTGTATTTTTTAATGGCATTTTCCTTGAGCCGCTCTGTGAACACACGCATATTGCCCCCTTTTTGAAAAGAAAAGTATACGCTGTTCTTATTGTCTGTTTGAATCACTATGGGCGTGCCCGTGGTGAATTTACCCGTGGGCCTAATGTTAAACGTTTTTACTTCTTCAACTTTCAGTGGTGAATCTGAGAGATAAAAATGATTCATCTCTTTTGCTCTTCGGGCAATCTCATGAATGAGCTTCTCGTTTGGGGAGGATATTATCAAAAACTTGTGCTTTCCCGGATAAAAATCGCCCACGGGAAAGAAATCGGAAAATGTAAAGAACTTAAACCCCGTTTTTTTGTGCAAATCGGAGAATTCGGTGCCATCTATCAAATAATAAATTCCACCCTGAATAGTGTGCTTGTTTATTTTGTATCCCGGAATGAATTTCTCGGGCTTGAGCTTAATTAGTACCCTCATCCATGTCGTTATAGATTCGGTATATTTAAGTGTTTATTTTTTCAGCTTTCATTTTTTCTCTTTGAATTCTCCGTGGCGCATTTAAGGGAGTGGGTGCCAAAGCTGCCGGAGTAGAGATGTTGGTGGACCATAGGGTTAATTTTAGACGAAAGAGTGCGGCGTGGACTGCGAGGAGGTGGAGTTTTCTATACCACATGGTACATTTTAAACATTTTTATCGGAAGAAACACATGGGGATGGGATGTCGCTTCCACACCACATGGTACATTTTAAACGAAGATGTGACAGCAAACAAATATGTCAAAGGGGCTGTTTGGGCTTCCACACCACATGGTACATTTTAAACATTCTTTGATGAGTTGAACCTCGCACCGCCTCTTATACACTTCCACACCACATGGTACATTTTAAACAAGTATTTCACAACGAACATGCTCCCTCGCAATAAGAGCTTCCACACCACATGGTACATTTTAAACAACACTTCGATAGATACATTCTCCACGATTTTCATAGCTTCCACACCACATGGTACATTTTAAACATTCCACAGAAACGAGAATGGCGGAAAAAGCGGTTTTAGCTTCCACACCACATGGTACATTTTAAACCGATTTTCATAGCAAGACATTTTATTTTGCTATTTTCATGCTTCCACACCACATGGTACATTTTAAACGAAGAATATGAAAGAAGTTGGAAAATGGAATGAAGAAGCTTCCACACCACATGGTACATTTTAAACACATTCCCGCGCTCCTTCCGCGAAGAGTGGGAGATTGGCTTCCACACCACATGGTACATTTTAAACAGTATGCAGCGGTGGGGAGAACGTATATTTCCAGAAATAGCTTCCACACCACATGGTACATTTTAAACAGAAAGCATAAAAAAAGAAATAGCACAGCTATCTGAAGCTTCCACACCACATGGTACAT
>JALWEL010000159.1 GCA_027014065.1 DHVE2 group archaeon | reverse complement strand
AGGAGATAGAAAATTATCTCGCAAAGAAATTGGGAATGCCCAAAAACGAGGTATCGTCAATAATCGACAAGATATACAAGGAAACAGCAAAGATGAACAACCCCGGAAATTCGTATTTTTAAGGGAGAATACTAACTCCCACATTTATCCAGCAATCCTCTTCCACTTTTTCAAATCCGAATCTTTTGTAAATGTGAATCGCGCTATCGTTATCGCTTCTCACCCACAGAACCACGAGATCAGTTTTCCCGTAAGCGTAACTCATTAAATGCCCCACAACACGGGTGGCCAGTCCTTTATTTCTATGTTCTTTCTTCGTTAGCACTGCACCCAATACCCACACCTCCGGAAGATGCACAAGCGCGGATGCAACACTCACAACTCTGTTCTCCTTGTATATCCCAAATGTTAGGGCTTTATTTACGAGGTAATCCGGATTGGTGAAGAGTGAACTGAGGGAAGTGGGATTTCTTATCAGTTTCACCTCATCATCGAAGAAATAGTACTTTGGAATCGCGGCCATCACATCTATCTTATATTTTTCGTTTCTGTTTTTCCACAGATCGCAATATTTGTATGGGAAATGGATAACTGCGCGCTCCAGCGAAAGCATGTCAATAAATCTCTTAACTGAGTTCTCTTCGCCCCGAATTATTATGCTTGGTACATCGCTCCCGTGGTAAATGAGCATGTATCCTCTCACCTTATCTTTCCAATCTACGTAAAATTCCGAGTTCTTTTTGTCCACTCTCAAATCCCACAGAGCAAAGGCATTGTTTATAGGGTCTTCCAAGCAATATTTTTCCAACTCCCTCAGTTTTTGGTTTTTGACAATCACTGCGATAAATATGGAGGTCACTGTTATAAACCTTTTGTTTTCATTTGTGATAATCACAAAAAAACATTTTAATATCCCTCCGTCGCTTTTCTCACTATGATGCAAAAAGCCGAACCTTCTGGAATTAAAAAGTTGGATGAGGCGCTGGGCGGCGGCTTTCCCGCCTCAGGGATATCTTTGATAGTTGGCCCAACCGGAGTGGGGAAAACGTTGTTGGCTTTGCAATGGCTTGCAGAAGGTGCGCGGAGAGGACAGAACGTGGTGTATATCTCCACGACAGTTCCGGTAGAAAGGGTGAAATATTAATACGGGGAAATGCCATTTTTGAGCGATGTGGTTGACAAGATAAGATGGTACGACATGGTCATTGAACCCAGGGACCTCATTCCTTTCACCGTCGAGAAGCAGTATAAGCTGTTCCATCGGGTTCTTCCGGACATTGTAGACGAAAAGCTGAACCTGAAAATACCCATTCAGAGGGGTGTAATAGATAGCTTAACAACCATTGAAAAAATAATCGGAGACAAATCCATGTTCCGCTACATAGCTGCTAGATGGATAAGATATTTCACCATGCAAAAGATTTCAACCATATTGATAGAAGAAATTGACATAGGAGAAAAAACATCGGGCGGAGAGATGCGCAATTTCACGGAGGCAACCATACTGATGGATTACATCGAATCGAAGAACATGTACATGAGGGCAATGAAGATAATGAAGAGGTACGGAGTGAACCACCCCACGTATTGGATGCCTTTCCACATAACCGAAGAGGGAATTCGCCTATGACGGATGTGGACAAAATAATAGGGGACATAATCGACGACTCAAAGGTGGTCATGCTCCTCACACAGCCCCATGTGAGGGCAAAGCTAGGGTACTACTTGGTGAGCAAGCTGCTAAAAATACCGAAAACAGAGGGATTGTACCTCGCTCTCAACATACCACATATAACGGTGGAAAGAGAAATAAAAAAGAGGGGCGCAGATCCATCTAAGATTTTTTTCATAGACTGCATCACATCTTCCATAAAGCCAGTGGAAACCACCGACAAAGTTATTTACTTGGATTCTCCGAACTTAGTGCTATTGGAGGGCACCCTGAAGCATGCCCTTAAAGTACTTTCAGGGGAGCAGAATTTTGTGTATATCGAATCGATAAGTACGCTCTTGGCCTACAACTCGTACCAATCTTTCATACGCTTCTTGAGGATGATTACCAACGAAATACGGCTATACGGGCTCGTGGGGATAATATTCGTTCTCGACAAAGAATTGCAGGATGTTGAGTTCAGCCAAGCGACGACCTTCGTGGACGATGTGATAGATATGAGAAATGTTACATTGGAGGACCTTTCCTGATGTATTTCTGCTCGAATGCATCTTCAACATCTATCCCTAAAACATTAGCAACGGAGAGAAGCCAAGCGAACACATCCGCGATTTCCTCTTCTATCCCTTTATTTTCCCGGACAGCTTTGAAAAGCTCGCCCACTTCCTCACCTAACCACACCAGATCTCCGTGGATTCCTCTTTTTCTGTCCTTTTCTCCGTAAACATCCTCTATAAATTTCTGAGCCTCTTTGATTTCCATAGTTCTGGAAGAGCGAGAAAATTAAAAATCTTTTTGCAATGAGAAAATTTAAAACTCTAAAGCACATGCTCCTTCGGTGAATACCATGAGAAGAATTCTTGTGACCGGTGGCCTCGGACAGATCGGCTCTGAGCTCGTTCCATTCCTGAGGGATAAGTACGGGAAAGAAAATGTGATTGTCGCTGATATAAGAGAACCAGACGATGATGTTGGGCCATTCGTTAAATTGGACGTGAGAAAAGAAGTGGACATATTGAAAATTTTGAAGGAGGAAGATATCGATACGGTTTATCACCTCGCTGCAATTCTTTCCGCCAAGGGCGAGCAGAACCCGCAGCTGGCGTTCCATGTAAATATCGTGGGGATGTTCAACATATTAGAGGCAGGTCGCAAGAAGGGCGTGGAGAGAATAATGGTTCCCAGCTCAATCGCAGCCTTCGGCCCAGAGACGCCCAAGGACAACACTCCAAACG
>JALWEL010000158.1 GCA_027014065.1 DHVE2 group archaeon | reverse complement strand
CAGTGCTCATCCTTGCATTTCTATCCGAGAAGAAAAAATGCCCCAACTGCCATAAGGAAATCGAGGATTCATGGAATTATTGCGCGCACTGCGGCTACTGGCTAAAATACGAGATGCCGCCCCCTCCGAAATTTGAGGAGGAAAGTATTAAATGAGTGAAAATTATCAGTAATCGTGGATTGCTTAAAAGTGCATACGGTGAAGAGAAAGCGCATTGATGGAATGAAAATAAAAGATTTTATCGAGTACTGCGAAGACACAAAGCTCTATCTTTTGGACATAGACCCATATTTCGGAAGGGAGATGAACTTCAAAGTGTATCGTGAGCTCTCGGGCATATTTGATATCTGGATTGATTCTGCGCCCCGCAGGGTAGAGGACGTGATCGATGCCTTAGTTTCAGATGCGGAGGTTTCGGTAATCACCGGGGTTTACATGTGGGATCCAATCGAAGAGATATTCAACATAACGGAAAACGTGGCAATGAAATCCATTTACCCGAATCATATTTCATCATTTTTAGAGGAAGGGGGAGAGAAGGTGATAGTGCCGAAAAATATGGCAAGAGAAATCGAAGGTGGAGAAAAATACGTAATGCGAGGAAGGGAGGTGTGCCTTTGGAAACATTAAAACTTGCGGTAATGTCCGTGGTGCGCAACAGGGGTAACGAAATAGACGAGGACGACTTTGTGAAATTTTTATCATACACAAAAAATTGGATCTCGCCCGACAGCGCCAGAAAATTGTTTAAGACGTGCGTAGAGGCGAATTTGCTTGAAAAGAAGGGCGAGAAGTATGTTCCCACCTTCGAGCTGGACGGAATAATACCCTTAGACTTCAAAATAACCGAAGAAGTGGTGGATAAATACACCGTACCGCAAGATATTTTCACAGTTATGCTCGACAAAATATGCAAAGAGATAAAAATAAATAGGAAAGAAGCATTAATGAAAATCAACAGGATAAAAAAAGAGGCAAGGTATGTCACAATCGAAGTTGCCACGCTGATTTACTGCAAAATTGAAGGGGTAGAATGCGATGAATTCTATCCCTTGGTGGAGAAAAAATTGGTGATATGATGGATCCATTCAAAGAATTCATAGAGAGAAATGATTTCGAGAATGAAGAATACGAGAGGACATATCTTAAAGTAAAGCAGATGAAATACCAACCCCTTATGGACGCGATGTTCAGATTCAACGGAAAACCCTATGATAACTTTTACGAGTTCATGGACAAAAAAATGAAAGCCTTGGAAATCGTTTTCTCCGCTCCAAAGAAATGGGGGGAGTGGCATTTCAACGACCCCGTGAAAGAGTTGCGAATTCTTCCAAACGGGATAGGAGTCATAAGGGTAATGGACGGCGAAATTAACCCGCAGAGATGGCTATTGGAAAATCCCCCATTTCAGAAGGTTATGGTTAGATTCATCGTGGAAAGATCTCATCCTTCCGGAACCTACGGGCTTCTCACCCCAGAGAAATTTTTTCAATTGGTGAGCGAAGGTGTGATTCCGTACGTGGCCAGAGTTCTCGCATATTCTAAGGAGAGAAGGTACAAGGTGGACATGAATCTGGTGAACAGCGAGGTTATAGCGGATTTCCGGTGGGGTAAGATTCCTCCGAGGATATTCAAAAGAAGAGATGTGAAGGAGTACTTCATATTCGACAAAATTTATTCCACGCTCCCCGTAGCCCATTTCCCCAAGATGTTCTTCGAAGCACTCTTCGAATCGGATGGCCTCGACACCGAAATCCTATCTCTCATATTTAATGTGAATCCGTCAATGGTAGAAAACAACGTGGGAGTGCTCATAAAGCATAACGTGGTGGAATTCTCAGAAGAAAGAGGGATATATAGGGTTAAACTTCCGATGCCCTCTCAGTGAATTTCATTCCTTCGTCTACGTTTCCCATCTCCATAGAGAGATCAGCAGCAAGCTCGTAAACCCTCTTTTTCAGTTCCCTATCGTTTATCCGGTCAACCAATTCCATTTCCTTTTTTATGAAATAAAAAGCCTCTTCCAGCTCGTCCTGATGCAGATAGTACATAGCAAGGGTGTGGTAAGAGTCTATCTGCCCCTTGATATGACCTTCTTCGATGAATATATCCAAAGCTAAATAAGCGTAATTCAATTTTCGCATGTCGTTGTAGAGCATTGCGAAATTGGTGTAAATGGCCCCGAGGGCAATTTTGTCCCCAAGCTTCTTGAATATCCTCTCCGCCCCTTTAAAACTCCTTTCGGCTTCGTCATCCTTGCCCAAAAAGAATTTTAATATGCCTAGATTGCTCAGCAAAATGCCCTTATTTCTATCATCCTCCTCGATTTCCAATCTCTCCTCTATTTCCCTCGAATCTTTTTCTATCCTCTCCACGAAACGCTCCACCTCGTCCATGTTACCCCTCACCTTTCGATTTTCTTCGCCCTCCGTATTATTGAGAGCAATTTGAAAATATTTCAGCGCGTCGGCGTGGCGGTGCATGAAATAGAGGCATAGACCTGCAAAGTTTGCATTGTATGCAATTTTATCTTTATCCTCATTTTTCTCGGCTTCTTCCAGCATGTCCAGATACATCTCCAAGGCCCGCACGTAATCTTCCCTGTTGAAATACTTCAGAGCATCCGTTTCGTCCATGGTGAAGAGATATAAACACAGGAATTTAAAGTTTTAGTAATTAAATTAATAACAATCTTCGCGATTACGCCGTATGTACGCTCTCGTCACGGGAGGAAGCAGCGGAATCGGATACCACATGGCGAAAGAACTGAGAAAGAGAGGATACAAGGTAATAATAGTTGCAAAGAATGAAGAAAGATTGAAAAAAGCCGCCAACGAGATAGGGGCAATTTATTTTTCCATTGACTTGGGGAAGGATTACCGAAAAGTGAGGGAAATAATGGAGAAATTCAAG
>JALWEL010000157.1 GCA_027014065.1 DHVE2 group archaeon | reverse complement strand
TATAGTGGAGCTATTTACGAAGTTGAAGAATCTGAGGGGCATAATCAACATATTGGCGAAAAATTCGAGGGTATTCAAGTACACGTTCCTGCACGTTGCGAGGAAGATGGGGGTTCTGCGCAAAGACGCCAGCGTGAGCAATTACAGGATAGAGAAAATTTCAGAAATGTACAGAAACACGGTTCTCTACGAGGAAATAGTGAACAAGATGATTCACGATTATATGGATATCGAGAACGCCGAGCTCATATTGGAAAAAATAAAGAGAGGAGAGATGAAAATCACAAGGGGCGAACTGAGTGAAGAGGCGAAGGTTCTTTTGGAAGCCAAGGGAGACATGGCCTCGCCCATCGTCGCGACTCGGCCTGTTTTGGAGGCGGTTCGAAAGAGATTGTTGGAAGAGGAGATGATTTTTTTGTGTCTCTCATGCAAAAGGAGCTATCACATAAAGGTCAAAGATTTTGACAAAGCAGTATGTCCTTTCTGCGGCAGCGTTCGGGTTGTTCTTCTCAAACCCTATGAAGAGGAAATAGTGGAGAAGGTGAAAAGCGGAAAAATAAACGAGATGAGAAAGGAGGAGATGGAGCGGCTCATGGGCATTTCTCACCTTCTCAGGAGGCATAAGAGAATGGGCGCGATGGTTCTTGCAGGAAGAGGCATAGGATTGAAGACCGCGGCGAGAATACTCTCGATTCCGTACGAGGACGAGATGGAAATAGTTAAGAGGGTATTGAAAGAAGAGCTGAAATACGCGAAGAACCGGCAGTTTTGGGATTAGGAAGTGATGAAAAATCCCGCCACCACCGCGGACCACCAGAGCTCCAAGAAGAGAAACGAGAGGATTTGCACGCGGAATATAATCCATGCGATTAGCAGCCCGTATGCAAATAGAGTCAAGGAGATGTGGAGAAGAAGAGCTCTTTTATTCACCTTGCCTCCGAATTTCATCCAGTTAGTTGGAAGAGGGAGCCAGTCGAAGAACGCAGCAATGAGGGCCAGATACCATATGTTGAGAATAATCGCCCCGATAAACAATGTTCCCGCCAAGAACACGCAGAGCATGGTTTTTCCCTTATTATCCATGAATCCCCATCGGTTCCTGCGATAAAAAGTTTTTTAAACCTTCACACAATCATCGCTTTGGTGTTAAAAGATGACGGAGCTGTACGATTACGATTTTCTACTTAAGCGCGTTCGCGATTCGCTTCCCGAGACCGTGAAGCATCACGAGAGATTTGAGATTCCAAAGGCCGAGGTGTTTCATGAGGGAAAGAACACCATAATCAGAAATTTCATCTCAATCACGAAAATTATTAACAGGGATCCCATGCACGTGTACAAATATCTGATGCGGGAATTGGGAACCGCCGGAAATATCCAGGGCGAGCGCCTCGTTCTGAAGGGTCGAATATCCCCGTCTCTCGTTCAGAGGAGAATTGAGAGCTACATAAACACCTACGTCATATGCTCGGAGTGTGGTTCTCCCGATACCGAATTGAGAAAGGAAGGCCGCGTGGAGATTTTAGTCTGCAAGGCATGCGGTGCTATGAGGCCCGTGCAGGCCAAGATAGACGTGCGCCTCGCCGCCGGAACGCTCAAAGAAGGGCAGATTTACGATTTGGAAATAACGGATCTGAGCAGGGATGGCGACGGAATAGCCAAGTATGGCGATTACACCATTTACGTGCCCGGAGCGAGAAAGGGTCAGAGGGTGAAGGTTAAAATAATCAAGATAAAGAAGAACATAGCCTTTGGCTCGGTAGTGACGTAGGATGCATGTGGTTCTTGACGCCAATGCCCTCTTAATGCCATTCGAATTCAAAATAAATCTCGATTTAGAGATTCAGCGCTTGGTAGGAAACGCGGAGATTTTCGTGCCCAGCTGCACCGTTGGGGAGATAAATAGAATCGCTAAAAGAAGATGGGAGGGCAAGGCGGCTAAGGAATTGATGAAGAAGTACAATGTGGTGGAAGTGAAATCTCTGGGCGATGATGGAGTAATAGAAGCGGGTAAAAAGCTCGACGCTTATGTGGTCACCAACGACAGGAAATTGATAGAGAGACTCGTTAAGAATGGGGTGAAGGTAATAACGCTGAAAAACGGGCATCTGGTGATTGAGTATGAATGATTGCCGAATTTTCATGCTATTAAAAGAATTGGCGCTCATGGGCTCGATGAATAGATACACGATGGTTCACACGTACGAATTAGGTAAAAGAACGGGAATGAGTCAGCAAAGCGCTTCGAGATGGCTCTCAATTATGGAGGAAAAAGGGCTCATAGAGAAGGAAAAATACGGGAGAAACATACGTGTAAAAATCACTCCCCTCGGTAGGGTTTATTTGAAGAAGGCCCACTTCGATTTCACCGTGATTTTCGGAGATTCACGGAAGGTAGAGCTTCGGGGCGAGGTAATGAAGGGCCTCGGCGAAGGAAGGTACTATGTGATGAAAGAAGGTTACAAGAGGCAGATCGAGGAGAAATTGTTCTTCGAGCCATTCCCCGGAACCCTAAATGTTCGAGTTTATCCGAACTACAGGAAGAGGGTAAAAGAAATAAGGGAGGGCGAATTCATATCGTTGAACGGATTCGAAGAGAACGGCAGGAAATTCGGCAGGGTTCGTGCCTACTTTGCCACCCTCAATGGTTACCCAGCGGCGTTGATTATTCCCGAGATGAGCCAGTATCGAGATGTTGTGGAAATAATCTCCGACGTAAAACTCCGCGACAGATTCAATTTGAAGGACGGCTCTGAAGTTGAGCTCGTGATTTATCTTTAACTCGGGCATGGCAAATATTAAAATATGGAATTCCATTGCTATGGCGAATGAGCAACGTGCTTCAGGTCTTGGCGGCAGTATTCGTTCTGTTCTTCCTCCCGGGCTACACTTTCATCAATATGCTGTTTCCCAAGCGCGGTGAGCTTGATTT
>JALWEL010000156.1 GCA_027014065.1 DHVE2 group archaeon | reverse complement strand
GTCCTCCGCGGGTGGGGTCTTTCATGGCGTGGATGTTCTCCCATCCTATCTCTTTGGCCACACCTTCCACTATATTCCAAATAGGAGAGACGTCGCTCTTGAGAGTGGTTTCGAATTCTATGCCCTCCCTCATGCTCATTATCGCAAATCCATGGTCACCTATCGTGCCGTTGACGAGGATTGCATCGCCAATTTTCGCACCCGAATCCCTTATGATCCTCTCTGCCTTCCCGATTCCCGCGGTTACCGCGAACATGCCTATTTTCTCATCTACCACCTTCGTGTCTCCGGTTATCACCGGCACAGGTACCTCTTCCGATGTTTTATTCATCGAGCCTATTATCTTTTTTAACGCCTCGCCATCGAATCCATTCTCTATGATTAACGAGACCGCGATGGCCAGAGGTTTTGCCCCCATCACAGCGAGATCGTTCACCGTGCCGCTTATGGACAATCTTCCTATGTCTCCGCCCGGGAAAAATAGCGGTTTTACGGTGTGCCCATCAATTGTGAAAATCAAATTTTCATCAGCGATATCTACGCTGGCCCCGTCATCCAGATCCTCCAAGGATACTTCTCCTGCAGAACTCAAAGAAAAACCTTTCAGAATGTACTCCTTAATCAGCTTTTCCATTGCCTCGCCGCCCGCACCATCAACCATGCTTATTTTCATCTTTATCACCCAACCTCTTTCTTTTTGAGCATATTCTCTAAATACATACCACCAAGATAAGCTTGCCCGGCGGAAATTCCGTTATCCCCGCGGGGAATTTCTTCCGTAGATATGAATGAATATCCCTCTTTTTCCACCACTCTCCGTATTTCGCGCATGATTATTCCGTTATAACACACTCCGCCGCTTGCCCCGATGCTCGTTATTCCCTTCTCCTCCGCAATTTCAATTGCTCTTTTTGCGAAGGCCCGGGCAACGCTTAGATGCACCGAGTAGGCTATGTTCTCCTTAGATTCGCGAGATTCCAAAATCTGAGGGATGAGTGAACTCACATCTATATTTTCACCCTCTTCGATTTCGAAGTTCAAATCTCTACTTCCCCTATACGCTATGCTTTCTAACTTCATGGCCGGCTCCCCCTCGTAAGATCTGTAATGAGATACGTCGAGCAAAGAAGATATTGCGTCTAAAAATCTTCCGGTGGAAGAAGAGTAGGATACGTTGATCCCGTGCTCCAATTGCCTGAATACGATTTCCATTTCCCTCTCTCCGTAGCTGAGAGAAGAAATTGAGTTAGGAAATCTCCTCATTATTTCCTCCGCATCCCGCCTGTAGAGCTTGAATAACAATCCCGCGAGGGACCGAGCAGGATAATAAGATGCCAAGTCTCCGCCCGGTAGTGGGAAGTAGGAGATGTGGGACTCTCTCCTTATTCCCTCAGAGGATATTGTTATTATCTCTCCGCCCCATGTATTTCCGTCGAGCCCGTAGCCCACGGCGTCCATGGCAATACCCACAATCTCGTCCACATTTTTCTCGGCCATTATTGATGCGATGTGCGCGTAGTGGTGCTGAACCTTCAGAACTTCCACATCTTCAACTTCGGAGATTTCGAAGCCCAACTTGGAGCTGTTGTAGAGGGGGTGAGAATCCACCGCTATTAACTCCAAATTCTCCGCTTTCAGAAGGCTGCGCATACGGGCGATAGCATCCTTAAGAAATTCTATAACTTCGATTTTTCCCGTGTTTCCTATGTACTGTCCGCTGTAAATTTTGCCGCCGCGAGAAATTGAAAAGGTGTTCATAAGCTCTGCGCCCATGGAGAGAATCTCGTGGGAAAAAGGTATATCCACGGGAAGAGGAACGAAACCCCGGGAGCGCCTGATCACCGCTCTGCCATCTGTGAAGCGAACCACGCTGTCGTCTATGCGGTTCACTATGCGGCGGTTGTGAAGGAGAAAATAGTCGGCTACATCTTTTATTTCCCCTATTTTGTCGTTGTCCTTAACCATGGGAAAATCTGGGTAGTTGGCCGATGTCATGACGTAAACTTTCGAATTCGAATAATGAAACAGAATGTAATGCACCCCTGCGTAAGGAAGCATGACACCGATGGTGTGCAGGCCCGGGGCGAGTGATTCTGGAAGAGGAAAATTCGGGATTTTTCTCAGCAAAACGATTGGTCTGCGATAGCTTTTAAGCTCTTCCTCCTCCTCGCTGGTTATATATGAGAATTTTCTTATCTCTTCCAAATTAGATGCCATTATGGCGAAGGGTTGCTCCTTCCTTCTCAATCTCCTTCTTAATTCTTCAACGGCACTTTCATTTTTAGCATCGCACGCCAGGTGAAATCCGCCGATGCCCTTAATTGCAACTATATATCCTTCGTCTATTAATTTTGCCGCTTCTTTCAAACCCCCCATATTTTTTCCATTTCTATCCTCGAGCCAGTAATGAGGCCCGCAGCGCGAGCAGGAGGTAGGCTCTGCGTGGTATCTTCTATCCATCGGATTGATGTATTCTTCCATGCAATCATCGCACATCGAAAAATCCGCCATGCTCGTGTTCTTTCTGTCGTAAGGTAGGTCTTCTATTATTGAAAATCTCGGGCCGCAGTTTGTGCAGACGATGAATGGGTACATGTATCTCCTGTCATTCGGATCGAATAGTTCGCGTAGGCAATCGTCGCATATGGCCACATCCGGAGGTATGATCGAATCTCCGCCTCCGCAATGGCCGGAACTCTCTAAAATCTCGAATTTGGGGTAATTTTTGATTTCCTCTTCCTCCATTTTGACCTTTTCCACCCTTGCCAGAGGAGGCGCTTTACTTCGCAACTCTCCTAAAAATTTCTCTATGTTTTCCTTTTCCCCCTCTATTACGATTTCCACCCCTGCATCCCCTAAGTTTTTCACGTATCCTCGCAACTTATTTTTCACGGCTATTCTGTAAACGAAAGGCCGAAAACCCACCCCTTGAAC
>JALWEL010000155.1 GCA_027014065.1 DHVE2 group archaeon | reverse complement strand
AATATGTTGAGCACCGTTCTTTCAGCCTTTAAAATTTCCCGCGCGTCGCCCCTGATTTCCATTACAACGTCCCCTCTTTTGAAATGTGCTCCATCTTTCATTCCCCTCGCATCCAAATTCAATTTTTTTAGATTCTCCACGATGTATGAAGAGCCAGCCAGAACACCGGCTTCCTTCGCAACGATTTTTCCCCGCGCTTCCATGCCCTCGGGAATGATGGATTCGGAGGTCAAATCCCCGAAAATGTTGTCCTCGTTGTAGATTTTCCAAAACATCAGGAGACCTCCAGCATTCTCTCAATCGCTCTCTTTGCCCTCTCCGCAATATCCGGATCCACCTTCACAACGTATTTTTTCTCCTTCAAACTGCGGTATATGTTCTCTAAGGTTACGTGCTTCATGCCGAGGCATATTGCATTCTCCCACGCGGGCACGAACTCTTTGTCAGGGAAATCTAACTGAAGCCTCGAAACCATGTCCCTTTCGGTTACAATCACGAATCTCTTCTCGTTGCTGTTCTTAACGTATTTCACCATTCCCCCGGTGCTTGCTATGGCATCTCCTATCTCTCTTATCTCCGGCGGGCATTCGGGATGCACTAAAATCTTTCCATCCCGCGGGATAGAATCCACATCGAATGAGGTATGAACGTAGCAATGCCCCTCGGGCGGAAGCGGGATGATTTTTTTATGGGTATGCTCCTGAACATAGGAAGCTAAATTTGCATCTGGGCCGAAGAGAATCACATCGTTTGGCAAACTCTCCACGATTTTAATTGCGTTTGCGGATGTGCAGGTTATGTCCGCCTCGGCCTTGGCCTCGGCGGTGGAATTCACGTATAGAACCACGGCTGCCTCCGGATATCTTTTCTTGTATTCCCTCACTCTTTCTCCAGTTAGAAACTTTGCCATCTCGCAGGTGGCCGCTTTGCTGGGTATGAGAACCGTTTTATCCGGATTGATTATCGCCGCCGTCTCCGCCATGAAATCCACGCCTGCAAAAACTATGTAATCCGCGTCCACGTTCTTTGCCTTTCTCGCTAATTCGAGAGAATCGCCTTTGAAATCCGCAATCTCCTGAACATCTTTTCTTTGATAATTGTGAGCTAAGATTATTGCGTTCATTTCTTCCTTCAATTTTCTTATTTTCTCTTTGAGTTCCATACTATCACGCTCCTATCCTCACGGGTGAATCGAGAGCTTCTAAAATGGAAATGGGAGAGAGGGCAGCTAAATAACTGGTCTTCGGATTCATCTTCGAGGGCTTGTTCCTCACTTCTATGCTCGCACTCCCGAATTCCCCTTCCAAATAGATTTTGTGTATGTTTTCCTTCACATCCGGATCCGCGTATACCTCCACCTCCACATCCACCCCCGTGGCAATCATGAGGAGAACCGTTACATTGGTGCTTTTTGGGAATTTTTTGATTGCATCCTCAGCGCCCCCTTTGAAAACTAAGGTTCTTGAGGCGCACTTAACGCCGAGGGTCTTGCAATTCTTCGTGGATTCAATTCTAGCTTTTTTTATTCCCGCAATCTTCGCAGCCCGTATGATATCGAGGCCACCAATTGCCCCCGAGGGAATGTAAATTTTTACGTTTTTCTCCTTGCTTTTCGAGAATAATTTTTCTCTAAATTCTCGATCCACGAGACCACCAACGCTCATCACGAGTAGGTCTTTTCCAGCGTTTACTATTTTCATGGCGTAATCTCGCACCGCCTGCGGGGATGCAGCTTCCACAACAAAATCAACCTTCTCCAAAAATTCATCTATCGAGGATGATGATTCAATTCCGAGAGAGGAACATTTCTCGGGCTTCACATCGTAAAGAGCAACGATGTCCTTTCTCCTCGAGATGATTTCCTTGGCGATTGCGCCGCAGCCGATTATACCTATTCTCATTTAACGCACCTTCTCTCTGTTTTCGTGGGGATAATGCGAAATCGAATTTTAAACTTCCTATATCTGCGAAATTATGATGCTCAAAATGAAATCAAAAATTGCATATGCTTACAAATAAATATCTGCAAAATGTATAAATACTCTGATTGCATTGTGATATCGGTGAAAGTTATGAAGAGGGTAGCGATGGTATGGGTTCTGGCAACCTTGATTGTGGGTATGCTATTGGTGAGCGGCTTTGCACATGGGGAAAATTTGACGTTCTCCCAGACAGCGGCAGCCGGTGATGCATCCGATGGGAATATCGATATAGTGAAGGTGAGCGGAAATTATGATTCCAGCTACCAGTATTTCTCGATAGAAACGAGAGATGCTGGATTTTCCACACCACCTACTGATACGAGTTACACATTCTCCATAGATGTGGAAGCGGATGTGAACGGAGAGGACGTGACGGAGTACGTTTACATCACTCTGATGTGGCAGAATAATGGTGGAAACATCTCGCATCTTTACACATACACGACGCATAACGGAGGTGGAGGAACTCTCTCCGAAAGCGATGTGCAGATAAGCGGCTCAAAGGTCACCGTGAGGGTTCCTGCGATGCTCTTCCAGGATGTGCAGGTTTACAATGTTGAATTTACCACAAATGCTCTTGGAAACGGTTATTCCTATGATCAGGTCACCTATTACACCTCCGGTGGCAATTCCGGTGGGGGCGGAAACGGCGGAAATGGGGGAAGCGAAGGAAGTAATGGTCCCGATATGAGTGGTGCATTCTGGCTCGTTGGAGTTGGCTCGTTGTTATGCTGGGGAATATGGTTTATAATATGGATTCTGGTGGCACTCTGGGCCTACAAGGATGCGAAAAAGAAGTGCAACAGCAGCCCGATATTGTGGTTCTTGGTGGTGTTCTTCCTCAGCCTCCTTGGGTTGATAATATATGTTATTGTGGTTAAGGACGAGTGCCAGAAACAACAAGCGTATGTGCCACCACCACCGCCCCAATAATTCTTTTTTATTTTTTATATCCCA
>JALWEL010000154.1 GCA_027014065.1 DHVE2 group archaeon | reverse complement strand
CTTATTATGGGTTGCTGGAGATGATAAGAACCCGCTGGAGGTTCTTAGAGGGGAAGTTGTAGAAACCCCGAAGGGGTGTCTACGGTTGCAGGAGGGTATGGGAACCCGCCTGTGGTTCCCATAGGGGAAGGGTTTTCATAACCCTCATGCATATCTTGCCCGGATGATGCGCAAGCTTACCAACGAGGAAGCGATGGAGAACGCGGAGAAATATGGCTTAAAACCTGCGCGGGTTCGCGGGCGGGAAGTGGTGCAGCTCACAAAGAATCCCGGTGAGAAATTCGAGGAAATTCCGTGGGAAGAATTCTTCGAAATCCTAAAAAAGAAGAGGCTCGCAGTGTACATGTCGAAGGGCGGATACATGAAGATAATGAGTGATGATGTGTATGAATAGGCCAAAAATAATAATAAACGCAGCCATGAGCGCGGACGGGAAAATTGCGCTGGTGGGAGGAAAGAGGATAAAGATAAGCGACGAGGCGGATTTCCACAGGGTTCATGAGATGCGCGCCAGCGTTGATGGAATATTAGTGGGGATAAACACAATACTCAAAGATGACCCCAAATTAACTGTGAAGGAGAAATACGTACCCAACGCGAAAAATCCGGTGCGGGTTGTTTTGGATTCGAAATTGAGAATTCCCTCAGATGCAAGGGTTCTCAATGGCATGGCGAAAACCATAATTGCCACCACCGAAAAAGCCGAAGAGAGAGAAATAAACGCGGAAATAATAAGGTGCGGAGATGAAGAGGTGGACCTGAATTGCCTAATGGAAGAACTGTGGAAGAGAGGAATAAAAAGCGTGATGGTGGAAGGAGGAGGCACCGTGATTCACTCCTTCCTTAAAGCAGGGCTTGTGGACGAGATGTACGTGTTCATTGGGCCATTGATAATCGGGGGAGATGCGCCAACCCTCGTCGAGGGTCCAGGGGCGAGGAGTGATGAAGAGGTAATCAGATTGAAGATAAAATCATGCGAGAAGTTAGGCTATGGAATTTTAATTCATTACGGTGTGAAGAATGATTGAAATGGTCTTCGAGGAAAGGGCGTTTTACATTGGAGATTTAGAAGCCGTAGTGATAGCGGACCTTCACATAGGCTACGAGGATGCGCTGAGAAAAGAGGGCATAAGCGTGCCCGACGCGACGAAAAAAATGATTGAGAGAATAAGAAAATTAATAACCGAGAAAGAGGCGAAGCGCCTTATAATATTGGGGGATGTGAAGCACAGCATTGGAGAATGCTCAAAAATAAAAGAGCTGGAAAAACTTGGAGTGGAATTGGATATAGTGAAGGGAAATCATGATGGCGGAATCGAAGAAATTTTGGATGCAAATATATACCCAGCTTGGGGATTCAGAATAGGTGATTACGGATTTATACACGGCCATTCTTGGCCTTCGGAAGAGGTGATGAGCAGTAAATACGTTTTCATGGGACATTTGCATCCGGAAATAGAGTTGAGGGACTCAGTTGGAAAGATTCACCGCTATCCCTGTCATTTAGTTGGCGAATTAACCCCCGAAGGAAAGGAGAAATATAAGAGCAACGCTAAGATTTTCGTCTTGGCGGCGTTCAATCCCCTCGTGGGCTCATCCCTGGCGGACCCACTCGGCCCGCTGATGAAAAATAAAATAATCGATGATTTCGATGTGTACCTGCTCAACGGAACATACTTGGGCAAAATGGAAGGTATTCAACCCTGAGGTCCGGGTGAATCACGGCCACCTTTTTGTTCTCTATCTCTTCGCCATCGCCTTCCGTGGCTACTATTACCCTGCCCGGCTCTTTTCTCACAAATAGGGTGTAATAATCCTCCAACTTTTTCGCATATCTCACCGCGTAGAGCTTTCCATCTTGGTAAAGCACAGAGTTCACCGATGAGAACTCGTATTTCTCTATTTCGCAGAGCACGTTCCAAAAGCCCCGGTGGATCATGTGCATGAACAATTTCTCGGAATCGGTGTCGCCGGTGCAGCTCTCGTGCTCAATATCGATAATTCCGTTGTGCATGAACACCGAATCATGCGACATGAAAGGGTGCGTGTTTTCTATGGCGATTTTCGCTCCCTTCCCTCGCTTGCGGGCGTGCACAAACAGAACCTTCGCCTTCGGAAAATTCTCCACTTCTCTTTCCCATATGGGCACGGTTTCTTTATGAAGGTATTCCATCTCATCGTTTTTGAGCCATATCCCCCAACCATCCCCATGTGGTGCTCTTTTCCCATTCTTCGCCATGTTCGAAAGTTCTTCTATGAATGGCTTCGGGTCGAAATCTTCTTTCCCCATCACTGCTATGAACCTACACATTTTCCATCATCTCTCTCTGCTTCTCGATGAGTTCCTTTATGCCTTTCTTCGCTAAACTCAATAGTTTTTGTAAGTTCTCTTCGCTGAGCGGCTCTCCTTCCGATGTGCCCTGTATTTCCACGTATTTAAGATCAGAGGTCATCGCCACGTTGAGATCCACATCCGCCTGAGAGTCCTCTTCGTAAGCTAAATCTAACATGGGTACTCCCTGCACCATTCCCACACTTACCGCGGCTACTTGATGTTTTATGGGGTTCTCCGTGATTTTTCCCTCTTTCATGAGGCGCTGAACCGCGAGATACAACGCTAAAAATCCTCCAGTTATGCTGGCAGTTCTCGTTCCTCCGTCCGCCTGAATCACATCGCAGTCAATCCATATTGTTCTCGGTCCTAATTTGCTCAGATCCACGGATGCCCGAAGCGCCCTGCCTATGATTCTCTCGATTTCCTTGCTCCTGCCGTTCACATGGCCTCTATCTCTGAATATTCTCGTTTCAGATGATCCGGGGAGCATGGAATACTCCGCTGTGAGCCATCCTTTATTTTCGTTCTTCAACCAATCGGGAACGTTCTCCATAACCTGAGCGGAGCAGAGAACCATGGTGTTGCCTTGCTGGTAAAGCACGGATCCATAGGGCTTTTTTTGAAAATTCGGGGTGATTTTCACTTCTCTAATCTCATCGTAATTCCTTTTATTTCGCATAGACTCCCATGAGCATTTAGGTGAAAAAACTTTTTCCTAATTATCCCCGAGGGTCTTCTTTATTTGCTCTTGGTAATACTTAAAGCCCCGTGATTTGAAGTATTCCAAAGCTTCATCCAGGTAAGCCATCGATTTTTCTTTATTACCCTTCTTATTTAACAGTACTCCTAACTCGTAAAGAGCTATATGATATTCAACTTCCATGTGCAATTTTTTTCCCAGTTCTAATGCGATGGACAACTCCTTCTCCCCCTCATCGTATCTTCCCATTTTTCGTAGAACTATTCCGCGGGTGCGGTGAGCAAGCATTAAGAACTGTTCGGAATCTGTTTTTTCAGCCTCTTTTAGAAGGAGATCCGCATAATTCAACGCGTCTTTAAAATTTTTGGTAGATGAGTAATAATCTGCCAGGCGGCCGTAGCAATCGAAGAGCACTTCCATGAACGAGTTCTCCTGCGCAATATTCATGCTCATTTCTATAAGCTCCCATGCCTTCCCCATGTCCCCCATCTCCATGTATACTTTTGCCATGTTGCAGTACGAAGTTGCCAAACCCTCTTTGTCTCCCATCTTCTCCCGAACTTCAATGCTTTTTCCACTGTACTCCAGCGAGTTTTCCATATCCCCTAACTCTTCGTAAATTATCGACATGTTGTTGTACGAGGCCGCAATCCCATACAGATTGGAAATCCTCTTGCTCATCTCCAAGCTTTTCTGGTTGTACTCCAATGCCTTCTTCAAATTCCCCATCATGTCATATAGGACTGCCATGTTTCCGTAGGTTATCGCCATGAGATACGCATACTTCATCTTCTCTGCTATCATAAGGCTATTTTCGTAGTATTCCACCGCTTTATCGAATTCGCCCATCTCCGTGTACACTATTCCCATCCCGTTGTAAACCGAGGCTAATTCGTAAGAATCTCCGATTTTTTTGTTCATCTCCAGGGCTTTGTGGAAATTCTCCACAGATTCTCGGTATCTTCCTACCATCCAGTAAATGCTGCCCAGCTGCTTGTATCCTCTGGCGGTGTTTTTGTTGTTTCCAGTTTTTTCCGCTAACCTGATTGCCTCCTTCGCCATTCGGAATGCATCGTCGTATTTTCCCAGGCGGAAGTGAATCCAAGATAGGAGATTGTATATCTCGCTCTTCATTTCATCGCTATCCGCTAAATTAAGTGCGTCCAATGTGTATTTTTTTGCTTTTTCGAATTTTCCCATCTTCTCGCTGAGGTCTCCCAGTTTCAATTTCATCTTCGCAACGCTTTCCTGCTTTCCCAGTTTTTGATAGGTTTCGAGGGCATCCATGTAGTAAATGGCGGATAGGTCATGTTCCCCCAAAATTTGGTACACTCCGCCCAGCCTCTCGTACACTTCCGCCCTTTGCTTCTCATCCATCGCCAGCTCTGCGGCCTTGCTGTAGAAGTTCACAGCGCTCTCGTGGGCATAAACCTTCTCCGCGTGATCCCCTGCGAGGATGTAATATTCGTAAGCCTTCTTACCTATTCCTGCTTTGCGATAATGCAATGCAAGCTCGTGATAGTATTTCGGCTCATCAGCATGAATCTTTTCAAGCAGTTCGGCAATTTTACGGTCCAGAATCCTGCGACGCATCTTTGATATTCCGTGGTATATCCCGTCCCTTATTATCCTCTCTCCGAAAACATATGCCTCGCCGCTCTCGTCCTCTTCCCAAATCCCCTTTTCTTCAATGTTTTCCAGCATTTCAAACAGGAGCATCTCGTCCCCGTTTTGCAATTGCGCGAGGAGTTCCACATTAACTTTGTATCCAAGCACCGACGCGATTTCCACAATTTTCCTTTCCTCCTTGCTCAAACGCCTCAGTTTTCTATCCACTATGTCCTTTATTAATTGGGGAATGCTCATTTCCAAATTCTCCAGTTGCCAGTTCATCTCGCCGTGCATATTATTGATAAGCTCCTTCACAAATAGGGGATTTCCCCCCGTTTTCTCGTAGATTCTTCTAACAATGCTCTCGGGCACCGGAGCATCTAACATGTACTCCGCGATTTCTTTCACATGCTTATAATCGAGGCCTTTCAATTCTATCATTTCGTACAGATTTTCCCTATTCATCCTCGCCAGAACGTCCTTCAAATCCTCGTTCATCTCCTTGCTGCGATAGGCTGCGATAAATATTATGGGCGAGTCCTTGAGATTGCTAACTAAATAGTGAAAGAATCGAAGAGAGGAAGAATCCATCCAGTGTATGTCGTCGAAGAAAACCAGAATCTTCTCTCTCTTCGTGAGTTCTCTAATTCTGTTTGCGAAATCGTAGAACATGGCGTTCCTCTGCGATTCAAAGCTCTTTTCATCGTGGGGCGCGAACCCCTCTTCCTGTATTTCGCCCACGTATTTTCCGAATGCGTCCCTTATGGGTAAGTACGGCTCTCCCGATTCGTAGTAAGCGCGAGAATACAGAAATCTGTAGCCCCTCATTATTGCGTAGTTTTTGATGCGCATAACTAACGTGGTTTTACCGATTCCCACCTCCCCCGCAATCATAACGGCCTTTTTCCCATGGCCGTCGATTATTTTTTTGATTTTCTCCGTTTCCTCTTCCCTATCGAGGAATATATCTGAATGCTCCAGCCCCGTTTTTTCGAAGAGTAGAAGTAAAGAAGAGCGGTAAATCTCGTCTGTGCGCAGAACCTTTATTTCTCCGCCCCCGTAAACAACCACATCCACCAAATCCTTGAAGAATTTGAGTAGATTTAGAGGTTCCGAAGTGTTGATGAGGTAATCAATGGCCTCAATTCCTACGTTCTTCTTTCCGCTCCTCATTATTCTATCGAGGCCTTCGAAGAGAAATCGCTCAGTGTCGCTGTAGTTTCCCACGTTTATTTTATCCTCTCCATCCTCCAGCGCGATTAGCAAAGTGTTATCATCTTTTTTGATTTTGTCCACGATGCTCACAACGGGCTCGGGAACTTTTAAACGTTCCTCATAAAACGCTTCACCAATTCCTTTCCACTCTTCAAGGGAGGAATTGGTAGCTATTACGAGGGTTATTGGCCCGATGTCTTTTATTCTCAGTAACCAGTCGTAGACCTTCTTTTTCCCGTGCAAATGGAGCAAGTAATCTGCGCAATCCAGAAAAACAACCCTTTTCCCACTTTTCACCTCTTCGACAATCACGTCCATTATCTCAAATTCGATTCTGTCTGGAGAATACGCTCTATGATATCCCTGCGGGAAGTAGGTGAGCCAAACCGCATCTTTTATTCCGTATCTTCTTTCCAGTAAATTTGGGGGCTTGATTGATACAACCAACGCATCCTCCCTGTTATTCAAAGACAAATAAGCGGCGTGAGAGTTTGCAATAACGTTGAGCCTTCCCTCGTGGAGAGGTATCTTTTGCATGGGTATTCAAGTCAGTATGGTAAAACGCCGTAATAAGTTTTCTCCAAAAATCTTAGTGAGAAGAGGGAAAGTTTTAATACCCTTTAAAATATAATCTTCCGATGGCTGTGGAAGACCTTGGGGAAAGTTTGATGTTTGTCTCGTACATATCTCTGGTCATGGCTGGGGTGAATATAATCTGGGGCATGTTTCTCTATCCATTTGGACTCATAGGATTCATCTTCGCAGCGGTGGATATTGCCCTATTTTTCCTCGCTAAGCAGGCTAAGGATATTTATGTGGCTCGAGATTACGAGGGGGCAAAAAAGAAAGAGTACTTGGTTATGCTCCTCGGCTTCATCTTCGGACTTGTGGTAATCGGGGCATTTGCTTATACCCCCTACAAAGAACTGGACAGAATAGTAACTAATAAATATCTGGTGAAAGCGCAGCCGAAGCAATACTACGCGCCTCCGCAATTTCCAAGAAAAAAGAGTTAAGAAGAGTAGGGGGAATTGACAATGATTCCGACGCTTATCAGAACGAGAACCAATATCCCTATAATTGCCATTATTATGAAAATTCTCTTTTCTTCGGGGTCTATGGCAGGATGCACGTAAGCGAGGAAACTCACTATGCTCATGATAAGAGACCCAAACTCCATAACTATTCTGCCGTAAAGATTGCCGCTTCTCGTGAAATTGCCCCAGTCTTGAAGCGCCTTGGTGTAATCATGGTAATTGGAAAAATCCGAGGCTTTGGGGGGAGGGGTCCAGCTTGCAAGGCTCACCCAGATTCCTCCGGCGAATATTAAAAGAACACCTATTACCACAAGAATCATCCATTTGAACGACTCGCTTTTCCTTTTGAACACCGGCGGTGGATGGTTCACACCGTTGCCTCTGAGCGTGTTCATAAAGTCCTTTCCTTCCATGTTATCACTTCTGGGGAATTCTCGGGACTCTATTAAACATTTGCGGTCTTAAAGAGATAAGTAGTATGAAATCTTTACCCACCCATGAACCTGAAACTCTTGGTGGTTTTGTTCCTCTCCGCAATTCTACTGAGCAGCTTTTTAACCATGAACCCTTCGGAGAAGAAGGGAGAAAAAATACCAATGCTGAGAAATTATTACACCCCTGACCACTATCCCTCTTTTCAGGAGATAAATCACACTTTGCACCAAATTGCGAGGGAACATCCGGATATAGCGAAGGTGTTCAGTATAGGGCACACGTGGGGCTGGGATCCAACCACGGGGAAATACGACTGGCCCAAGCCACTTTGGACAATAAAGATCTCCGATAACCCCGATGTGAACGAGAGTGAACCACGGGTTTACATTCACTGGCATCATGCGCGAGAGTGGATTGCGCCGGCGTTCATGATGTACCTCATAAACTCCTTAATAAATGGATACTACGAGAACGACACAATTCACTGGCTGGTGAATCATTACGAGATATACATCACCCCTCTGAGCAACGCGGACGGCTATGTTATCGACGGAAACGGGAATTTGAACAATCTCACGGGAGGATGGGGGCCCGGGGGCTGGAGAAAGAATGCGAGGGATAACAACGGAGATGGAACTTTGGAAATAAATGACCAATGGGGTGCAAGTGGCGAGGGTGTGGACCCAGAGAGAAACTGGGACTGGCACTGGAGCGATGGAGATAATGATCCAAATTCATCCACATACCACGGGCCATACCCGTTCAGCGAGCCCATGGTAATAGCCGAGAAAAATTTCATTGAGAATTACAGCATAGACGCTCAGTGCGTGCTCCACAGTTTTTCAGGAGCAATACTCATTCCTTGGTTCTACACCTCGCAAAACGCGCCGCACGACTCATTTTACAGGGATTTTGCAAAGCACATGGCCCTGAGAACTAAGATAAATGGAGACCCTACAAAGCACTACAATTACGGAAGACCCGATGAAGTTATTGGTTATTCGGCGCCCGGGGGGTCCAGCGATTGGGTTTACGGATATCTGAATAAAATTGGAATCGCCGTGGAGATGGAACCTCAAGACGCGTCGTGGAGCGATGACGGATTTCACCCGTCCACTGACAAGATTCAGATGTATAGCGAAGACCTTTACGAAGCAATGATTTATTTCATAGAGATTTCGGACACGAGGCTCAAATCAAAATCCAGCGCCGCGGAGCAACCCGATGCTTATGTGGTCTGGGGCTACGTAAAAGATGAGGGAGGAAACCCCGTGGCGGGAGAGAAGGTGACGATAACCAACACCGCCAACGGAGAGAAAATAGAGACGACAACGGACGAGCACGGATTCTACATGCTCGATTTAGGAACGTTGAATTCATCCTATTCGTCCACTACTCAATTCCAAATCTCCGCCGGCTCAGCGATGAAAGTATTCCACGCGAACGATTCAATGGGCAGCGAAAAAATAGATATCGTGAAAAGCGATGTTCCAGAGTTCAGCACCGCGCCGGGGATACTGATTATAGCAACGCTGGCAATCGTCATATATTTTTCCCGCAATTAATCTTTATTTTTCTGAGCTTCGGACCCTGCCATGGATCGTAGGGCATGCCCTCGTAGAGCCTATCTGCTATTTCCTTCACGTCCATCGCCTCTAATTTCTCCCTCTTCGGAATCCCTGTTTCTTCGTCGTACCCGTGAATTCTGTAATAGTAGCGCATCATCTCCTGGTGCTTTCTCTCCTCCTCTCTGCCACGAGGGGAATTGCGCATCTCGGGAGTCATTGGAATGGAATCATCCTTGCTCGTGATTCCCTGTATCACGTTGAAGCTGCGCTCCGTGATGTAAATCCTCTCAGCCGCCAGAGCAACATCCCTTTTTGAGAATTCAAAGCCTGTCGCATAACTTAGATACCTTGCAACTCCGCCCCATATGGGGTACTTCCACACCAAAGGAACTGCGACCACCCATGATGTCACCGCTCCTTTGCATCTGCCTATGGTATCTGACATTGTTGTCACTCTTTCACAAAGGG
>JALWEL010000153.1:2818-9382 GCA_027014065.1 DHVE2 group archaeon | reverse complement strand
CAATATGGTCTGCCTCAAGATTCCTTAGCTTTGCAGACCGCGAGAGAAATGAAGCGAGAATGTTCAATTACGATTCTTCCCTCCCCATTTTGGGAAAGGTTAATTTGCCCATGCTGTTCTTCTTCGGCACATACGACGACTCCCTTTATCACGAGTTCGAGTGGTACGCGGAAAAAATAAAAACTGCGAGAAAATTCGGCAAAACGGAAATAGTAAAAATTCAACGCGGAGATCACAGCTTCCACGGAAAAGAAGAAGAGGTGTTCGAAAGGATTGTAAAATTCATAAGCGAAATAAGATAAATTGATATATTTGGTTTTCTTTATCCTTTTATGGACTGGAGGACATGGCTGGTGCTTGGAACCCTATTTCTGTTGTTATTTACCTTCATATCTACGCACAAGACTGGGCAGTTTATAGATTATGGAGACGAACCTGCGGGGGACGCTTACGCGGCCTACTGGGGAAACTTAACTGACAATTGCTGCGGAAAAACGTACACCTACGGGCACATATTTTACACGGTATCTCGGGAGGGGGACATTAAAGGTTACATCACGGAGATTTTTGGAGACGGGAGCGAATATAATTATACGATTTCAATCAAGGCCCCCGAAGCCATGGGCGATGTGTTCATGCCGGCTACATATTTATCGAGCAGCGTAGCATATGTGGGAAATTACAATGGGAAAATATACTATGCAGACCCTGCGAACGGTAATATAATTTGGATGGCAGATATAAGCTCGTTGCCCTTGAGTAATTACATGTATGACATACTCTGGGGAGACTCGCACGGGCATTTTTTCGTCCTTCTAAATGATACTATATACGAGATGAACGGCTCTAAAATGATTAACTCTTGGAATTACAATTTCTCGGGTTATTTGATGAGCGCACAATACTGGCAAGGCGGGTTCTTCTTAGAATTTGAAATCATGAAATACACAAATTGGGAAAAGAAAAAATCTTATGAAGTGTATTATGTGAAAAACGGCACGACTAAATGGAAAATGAATTTTCCGAGTTCCAGTGTACACTTTAACAACGGACTTGTATATTACTACAACGGTAGTAATTTGACGATTTACAAAGATGGAAAAGAAATTAAAAAATTACAAGTGCTGGGCGATATAGAGAGCTTGCGCTTCCTCTCTTCCTCGCTCTATGTTTTCACGTATTACAACCAAACCAACGAAATGTACGTTTACACCCATGATTTAAAACTCGTTAAGAGAGTACTTCTGTACGACCTGAAAGAATTCAAAATAAGGCATTATCCCCTGAGTTATCAAAGTGCGGATATTTACGAGAACAAAACAGGGTTTGTTGTGTATTTGTACACCACCGACGAGTACAACACCCAATATGTTCCCCTCAGAATTATACAGCTGGACAAAGATTTGAACGTTGTCCGTAGGAATTCCGCATCCGTGTATTTAGCAAGGCACATATATCCCTACTATGGAGACAACAGCTTCATTCTCGTATCCAGTGAATTTGACACCTATTACATCGTTCACCTGAAAAACCGCGATTTCATAGACTTTTATCAGGCAATACCCATACTAACCGTTGGGTTTACAATACTGGTAATGATCGTCGGCTACTTCTACGTGCGGACTAAAGAGATGGAGTATCTTAAAAAGAGGTTTGAAAATTAATCCATCTTTCCCTTCTCGATGTGAAAGTCCGTGAAGTCGCAGTGATTCACAATCACCGCTTCCGGCATTCTCTTTATGAACTCGCCCTCCTTGGAGTGTGATGCGATTATGTGCGATATTTCCCACGGCAAATCGAACTTCTCCGCTAACATCGCGCCGCTCACCGGATGCCTGATTCTCTTGCCGTACTCGCTCTTCACAACCTTTCCTTCCTTTACTGTGAATTCTAGAAGCTTGCCGACGTCGTGCAGAATCGCACCGGCGATGAGGTAATCCATGTTCACGTCCCCGCGGGTTTTCCCCACGGCGATTGCCATCCTCGTTACCATACGGGTGTGCGTGATCAGGTCACGCTCTGTCGGTATCAGAAGAGTGAAGGGAATTTTATCCAAAGGGTAGTCCTTCCATCCGCCCTTCTCTATCGCGTACTCCCAGACCTTTTTCACTTTCTCTCTCAGCTCCTCGTCCTCGATTTCATTTATTTCCGGTATGAGTTCATCGATCATAGGGGATTATCCCCGTGAAAGATATATATTTTTCACTTCCCAGCTGATAATCTCACTTGTTTATTTTTAAGCATGCGACACAAAGAATTATTTCAACGGAAAAGATCCCGGCTGTAATCGCGAGCTTTGTTTTTAAAAGGAACCGTCCAAGATTGGATAAATGTTGAAAATAAGAATCTTCGGTTCGTGGCTTGTCCAGCCAATAACATACAGATAATCCCCTTTTGCAACCACTTGATTCTTCACAAATGGGCCAGAGAGTATTTCAAAATCATTGGGAGTGTAAAAACTCTGAAACTCGACGCCGTTCTCCGAAAAGACCAGCCTTTCCGATTTTTCCTTGATTTCCCTGGCCACAAAGATATGTCCAGTTTTATCGTAGGCTATCGGGTCTATGCGGATGTCATTGAGATTCGTCTCCAGGACATCCGAGCTCGGTGAATCAGGACTGAAAACCTGTAACTGGCTCCGTTTGAAATGTGAGGAGGTAAATACGTTGAGATACAGGTATATCTTATCCCGTACAGCAGTGGCGTAGGTTAAGTCTATGCTGCTAACCCCCTCGGCGGTTGAATAATCCCCGCTGCTTATCTCGCGGATTTTCGAAATCGCTGAAGTTTCCGCATCAATCTGTATCACAGATATCTCCTGCCCCTCCGATTCTGGATAACACAGGGCGAAATACACATTTCCATCGTCGCCTTTGAACGAGTAGCTGTTCAGCACATGGGTAAATGGCCGAGGGATTGGAATTTCATACATTGGCCTGAATCTTACCATGTCCTTAGTTTCGAATATGTACGTTCCATTGGACGAAACAGCCAGAAAGTATCCGCTTAATCGCCCAATGGTTATGAAGTCATCAACGGCCAAGCCTCTCAACCAGAAAATATCATTCAGTATTAGATTCGAATCCATATCGTCTCTCTTTAATTCCATCACCACGCTGGTGTTGTTGAGCAGGGAAACACAGATGTATAAACTCTCTTCAGAATCGCTGATGGTCATATACCTCGTTGTGCCATTTAGAGACACCATGGGCTTTTTTCCTCGTATATCTACTTTCTCTCCTTTTTCGATGGGAACAACATAAACCTCTGTGTTATTCCCATTGGTCCCTGCCGTGATGAAATACTGGCGTCCCCTAAAGTTGTAAATTTTCGTTGTCAGAGAAGGCAGAGATGAATAATTTTCGGGGGCCGTTACGTCCAGAACTTCCAGATTAACTTCGAACCCATAGTTGGTTATAAGCAGTACAATCAGAGAATCAACGAGCAGGACGGCCGCGATGATGGCAGCTATTTTCATATTCCTATTCATCGGTTTTCCTCCTGTTCGTGGTTCTCTTCATTTTCACTCTCTATGCTCCTCTACATCATTCAACCTATTGCAGTTCCTACGGGGAATAATTGTGTGCACGGTTCATTTCGGCCAGGTAACATTTCTATGTATCACCCCCAAACCTTCTTTTATTCTTTCTTTTCCATAGCCATATGGTGGCGATCAACATTGCACAACAAATCCCTACAATGATGGAAATAACCCACAAATCCAAGAGCGGCTGTTTTTTGTCCTCATTTACATTTCCTATAGCATAGAGATATAAATTACCATGTGTTTGTGCAACTATATATATGGTTCCATCGGGCCCTATGGCAGGCGATGACACACCCTCCCCTATTTTTATTTTCCATTTTATCGTTCCATTTGGCCATAGGGCATAGAAATAGCGGTAGTGCCAAGAACCGAAGTAGATGGTACCATCCGCCCCTATGGCCGGAGATTCATACTGGTTCACATACACATCCCTTAATTTCCATTTCAAATTGCCCTCTGGAGTTATCGCATAGAATGTCAGGTTCCCATTTCTAGAACCCTGAATTCCAGACACATATATCGTTCCATCTTTTCCTATCACGGGAGGAGTTAAGAGGTAGAGTTCTGAAATGTAGTACTGCCATCTCAAAGAACCGTTTGGATTTATGGCGTAGAGGCCATCATAAGACGTAGAGAAATATATTATCCCTCGTTTATCAATGGCAGCAGTATATGGTATATCCTCACGAGCGTGATAAATCCATTTAATTTGACCCGTACTTGCATTCAACGCATATACTCCGGCATATGGTATGTAGAGCGTATTTCTCGCTTTATCCAATGAAGGGGAAGGAATTAAGTTCCTTCCTATGTATGTTTTCCACTTCAATGTGCCGTTGGGATATAGGGCGTAGAGATATCCATCCGTAGATGTAAAATAAATTACACCACTCTCGTCAATTATTGGTGATGAATAAATAACCCCCTCCGTTTTATATGACCATTTGATCGTTCCATTCCGGGAGAAAGCGTAGAGATTTCCATTGCTAAAGCCAGCATATATTATTCCATTTCTGTCAATCGCAGGGGTGGCACCGCTAGATCCTATTGACACATTCCATTTCACCGTTCCATTGGGATATATTGCGTAGAAGTTTTCATTACCGCTTACATAAATCGTCCCATCAACATCCACAACGGGAGATGAGGAGAATGATCCACCTATCTTCCACTTTATCTTTCCCGTATTATTGCTTGTGTCATACTTACTCTGCCCCGTTCTTCTTTCATCACCCTTATAGCAGGGCCAGGAGGAATCGGCCAAGCCTCCACTTTTAGGAATGTATGGAAGTTGAGAAGCAATAGTGGCAGAAATCAAAAGCGTAGTCATTATGAAGATTATAATAATCATTTTTAGTATCCCTGTCATCTACTATCATCCTCCTACATAATATGCGAACAGTAGTAAATCTAACGTGATATCTCCCATTTTATCCTTTTTCATAGATTCACCTCCTCATCTCTTTTTTAGTTTCCATATCCACATCCCTGCACCAAGCACCGCCAAGATGAGAATTGTGATTAACACCACGTATAAATAATTGGAGTTTTTAGACACATAAATTATCGTGTAAAAAGAGTTTGTCGCATTAAGATAACCAGATTTCTGAAAATAATCATCTGTTTTCACGGTTATCTTATACGGCCCCATTTTTTCGAGTGTGCTGTTAGCTTCGTAATATGCGAGAAGATCCCACTGGTAATTCAATTCTCTAATCGTGGCATTAGGAATGGATCGATTATTTAAGGGCACTATGTTTATCTGCGCATTTTCCGTGAGAGATTTGCCAGAATCTTTATCTATGACGCTCACCAGACAAAAGTAGTAAATGGCCACCTTTATTGGAGGATAACCTTTATTATATAATATATTATAATCCGTAAATTTCGAAAGCTCCCAAGAATAATTCATAATCTCTTCGGGAGATATGCTTCTTATGATTGGGAATACTTCTATAAAGAACCCCACACCCCCTTTTCTGAGGAGAAATATATTATTTCGAATAATTAAATGCATCCATTTGTGGGAGATTATCTTATTCACGTTTTGCTTATCATCTCCAAAAAATAAAGATATTGATAAAAAACAACTTCTTCTAAAATCAGAAATTAGTGTATTGTTTATAAATTTAAAATACACATTGTTACTTCCTCTTAATGACACACTCCCGAAAAGTGTTGTGTTAATAAATCTGCTATTTTTTATGATCATGTAATCCAACTCATTGTATGAAATCTCGCTATTGGTAAAAATTGAGTTCTTAATAATAAGACTGGAATTGAGAAATTCACAGGGTTGATAATCAATGTTTGTGTTTTTTATATTACTATCTTGGATGACAAGAGTAGAATCACGAGAGCCGCAAGGCCAATATTTTCCACTCATATTTTCTAATAGTGAATTCTTTATAATTGCTCTATTTTTTATAGATAAATACAATTTATTTTCTGATTTAAAAGATGATTTAAATACATTCATCTCTCCTATATTTAATTCATATCTCGAACTCTGGTTGATTACGACAAATGAATTATTAATCAATACCTCGTCTATCCAATCGCATGTATTATTTATAATTAATGTTGAGTTGATAACCAATAATTTATTTATATATCCACCAGCAGGCAGAATTTTGTTTATATGCACTGTGGCGTTTATTATTGTCAGATTATCATGATAACCAATACGAAATGTACCATAATAATATGTTCCGTTTTCTATTAATATATTACCACCATCATTTCCCACAGCCATCATTTGATTATCTGGCATTCCTGAGGAAAAGTTAGAAAGGAACAATACAAAAAATAAAAACGTTGTGATTTTTATTTTGCTTATACCAGAGAAGGAGTTATTTGATGATTTCACTTATCTGCACCTCCACTTACACAAACAATAACTGCAAAAATAGTAACGAGTGGCATGGACAGAATGAAATTTTCTATCTTTTTAATCCAATTTTCCCCTTTCATAGTTTATAGATACAAATAGCACATATTTGTATTTTTCTTTTAAA
>JALWEL010000153.1:0-2808 GCA_027014065.1 DHVE2 group archaeon | reverse complement strand
ATGCTATCCTTCGCCCATGGACGGCTGGTTAATTGCGCTCATCTTAACGGTAATTTGGCTCATACTGGTGTATTTCCTCTACAAAAAGGGATACGTGAAGAAGGAGGGGAACATCGCCCTGTTCGGCCCGGCAATCATGCTCAAGACTGCACGAGGTAAAAAATACATAGAGCGCGTGGGGAGGCACAGAATTTGGGAAGCATATGGTTATGCGGGAATTGCCCTTTCTTTCTTAGTGATGATTTTAGTTTTCGCCATGCTGCTCTGGCAGGCGTACATGGTCACCACCATACCCGCAAGCAAGGCCCCCTCGCCCGTGGAAGCTCTGGGAATCCCGGGAATCAACCCAGTAATTCCAATATGGTACGGAATATTGGGACTCGCAGTAGCAATTGTTTTCCACGAACTTTCACACGGATTGCTAACTGCGTTCCACAGAATGAAAATCATATCCCTCGGAATTCTGCTGTTCATCGTTCCAATAGGCGCCTTTGTTGAGCCCGACGAGGACCAACTCATGGAGGCAGAACGCATAAAGAGAATGCACGTGTTCGCCGCAGGGCCAACCACGAACATAGTTCTGGCGGTGATATTTCTCATACTTTTCTCGGTGACTATAGGGGCTGCTTCCCCCTCCCATTCGGGAGTTTACGTTGCGGGCGTCGGAGGAGTGAATGGGGAGAAAATTAAGATTGGCGATATAATTGCGGAAATAAACGGGACTGAGATAAAAAGCATAGGAGATTTTGTGAATGTTAACGCCCCGCGCCCCGGAGAGAGCACGGCGGTGAAATATTATCGGGGAAGCTTAAAGCAAGTGGAATTAATAAGCGGAATTTTCGTGCTCTCTGTGATGAAAGGATATCCTGCGTACGATGCGGGAATCAGACCCGGCTGGATATTCTACTCAATAAATGGCACAATAATAAGAAATTACGCCGATTTCCTGAGTGCGTTGAACGAGACAAGAGCGGGAGAAAGAATACCGATTGTAATGCTCAACACCACGCTCCAGAGGGTGTATTTGAACGTAACCCTCGCGGACAAATACGAGTACTACGAGAAATACCAGCCCCAGATGAAGAGAGATTACTTCAAGGGCAAGGGATTTTTAGGCGTGGGCGCGTCCTTTATGGGCATGAACGTGGGCGATCCGAATCTATTAAAGCAGACGTTGGCGAATCCGTACGAGGGAAAATCCGGCTTTGATGGATTCTTTCAGGGAAGCATGTACCTGATTGCCCTTCCTTTCATGGGCCTAATGCCGTTCCCGGCGGAGTACGAGAACATATTTTCAACGCCATTCGCAGGATTCTGGATTCTGGTGAACTCGTTTTACTGGATTTTCTGGCTCAATCTCATGCTTGGACTCACCAATTTATTGCCTGCGGTGCCCTTGGATGGTGGCTATCTCTTCAAAGACCTGCTCACGGGTATTGCAAAAAAAATGAAAGCGAAAAAACCGGAGGAAGTGGCGTCGAATATCACAACATTCATGAGCATCCTAATCCTCGTTCTCATCGTGTGGCAGTTCGTAGGCCCCAGAATTTAAGCTCATCTGCATCTCGCTGCCGCTCTTGGGGAACATTGCCCTGTATCGAGAATCTTTCATAAGGAGGTCGTAAAATGTAACCACAGGTTTATTTATTTTAAGCTCCCTTTTCAGAGCTGGGTCCGATGAGCAGAAATTGACGCACATGGTGCATGGCTTAGGGTCCGAGACGAGAAAATAGCACATTCCGCCGCGATTGTAGATGCACTTTGAGGCCATGGTGAATTTCATAAAGAACTATATTTCCTCATGCGTTATATTTTTTCTCCCTGTCGTTCTTTGTGAATGGAATGAGGATGATGAGGCTTAATATCACGGGAATGATTGCGATGAGCATCATTTCAGCGAGGCCGAAGAGCACGATGGTGTAAGCGCCGATTAAGGGTCCGAGAACCCAGCCCATTGCAATCCCGCTGTTCATCAGCCCGAGCGCGGTGGCCCTCTCTTCCCGGGTGCTCATCTTAGAAACGTAGGTGTTTATGGAATTGAAGTATGCGGCCCATTTGGTTCCGGATATAAGAGCGGTTATTATCAAAAATGGAATTGTAGTCGCCATGAAGTACATCCCGAAGGTGATCACGTAAAGAATGGAACCGAGCACGATGACCGTTTTACTCCCAATCTTATCGGAGAGGTACCCGAAGGGATAGATGAAAAACGAAGAAAATAGGCCATCGATGCCGTAATAAAATCCCACATACCCTTCGCCGAACCGCGCATCTAAAAGAAGAGAGAGGTACGAATAAACCATACCCGAGGAAATCATCAGAACGAATGTGGCCAAGGAGAAAATCAGTATGTTCCTGTTCTTTTCCATGAATTCCCGCGCGTTTTTCCACGACACCACCGTTCTCCCGGGGCGGTCGTAGCGAAATAGAAGGCGGAAATCCATTGGGTTGCGGGATTCTTCCTTGAACAGTGAGAACATGACGAATGATATGGCCACGGGAATTACGGAAAAGATGAACACGTAATTGATTGGGAAATAGCGAACCACAATCCCTCCAAGAAAATTGCCTAACATGAATCCGATATTGGAGAATAAATTGAATATCCCGAACCCCCGCCCGATGTTGGTGGATAACTCGGAAACCAGCGCGCTTATTGCCGGAGTTTGCGAAGAAACAAAGAATCCCTGCAGGGTTCGAAAAGACAGAAGGGCGATTGCGTTCTGCACCAATCCCATGAGCGAAAAGAATAGCGCGGAGGAGAACAAACCTAAAAGAATGAAGGGCTTTCTCCTGCCCACCGCGTCG
>JALWEL010000152.1 GCA_027014065.1 DHVE2 group archaeon | reverse complement strand
CTCGTAATGCAGATACCCCCGGGCAGGGTGAGCACCTACGGTGCATTGGCTAAAGCGTTGGGAGATATAAAAGCGGCGAGGGCGTGCGGCGTTATGCTCTCTCAGAATCCTGATCCTCCGCGCATCCCGTGCCACCGCGTGGTGATGAGCGACGGTTCTCTCGGAGGATTCACACATCCGGAAGGGGTGAAGAGGAAAATAGAGCTCCTCAAAAAAGAAGAAGTAGAGGTGAAAAATGGAAAAATCGTTAATTTCACCCATGTTTTCTTCGACGATTTCAAAACAGAATATCCCCTCAGAGCCCTGAGAGAAGAGCAGGAAAAAATGAGAGAAAGAGTACGCGTAGAGGATAATTTCTCCACCGAGATGGTGGGTGGGGTGGACATCTCTTACGATGGCCGCACCGCTTACGGCGCGCTCGTCGTGATGAAAGGAGAGAAAAAAGAAATAATAACGAAGAAGATGCGCGTGGATTTTCCGTACATTCCAACGTATCTGGCGTTCAGGGAAGCACCGCTTATTGGGGAATTGATAAAAGAATTGAGCGAGGATATCATTCTTTTGGTGGACGGCAACGGAATTCTTCATCCCAGATTTTTCGGGCTCGCGAGCCATGTTGGTGTAGAATACGATTTGCCAACGGTGGGTGTGGCAAAGAGCCTCCTTTTGGGCGAAGTACGTGGAGAAAAGGTAATAATTAAAGGAAAACATGTGGGCTGGTTCCTAAAAAGCGGAAGAACCAGGGGCATTTACATATCGCCGGGGCATAAAGTTTCTATGGAGAGCTCGTTGAAAATAGTGAAAAAATACCTGACATATAAAAATCCGGAGCCACTGAGGCTCGCACACATGTACGCGAATAAGCTCAGGAGGGGAGAGATATGAGAGAACTGGCGGCGGGAATGCTCAAGGTTAAAAACTCGAAGTTCTACACACACCTCTACGAAATTAGCTCGATAGATGAGATGAGCGAAATCATTAAGGAGCATCGCCGAAAATACAAAAAAGCAACGCATCACTGCTGGGCCGCAATAGCAGATGTGGAAAAATTCCATGATGATGGCGAAGTGGGGCATCCCGGGCGCGTGATTCTGGAGGTATTGAAAAAATACAATATGAGGAATAGGGCAATTGTGGTCTCTAGAATATTTGGCGGCGTGAAATTGGGAGTGGGTGGAGTTTCACGAGCGTTCAGGGAAGCGGCGGAAGAGGTGGCGAAGCAGGGAAAAGAATAATGCTATTCCTTCCATGTTCAAGCATGGTAACTCTGCCCGTGGGAAACGGAGAAGCGGAAATTAAGCCTTCAAAGATTGTGTGCGTTGGGCGCAACTACGCATCTCATGCCAATGAGATGAAAAGCGAAATTCCGAAAGAACCCGTTCTTTTCTTAAAGCCCCCCTCGGCGATAATCGGCCCGAACTCAGAGATCATTATCCCTGAGATGAGCAAAAGGGTGGAGCACGAGGTGGAGTTGGGGGTAATAATCGGTAAAAGGGCGAAAAATGTCTCGGTGGTGAAGGCGAGAGAACACATATACGGATACACCGTTTTTCTCGACATAACCGCCCGTGATCTACAAAATGAGGCAAAGAAAAAGGGGCTGCCATGGAGTGTGAGCAAGGGCTTCGACACCTTCGCGCCGGTAGGCCCAAGAATCGCCCTTTCGGATGAACTGGATCCAGAGAATCTGGACATATGGCTAAAGGTAAATGGGAATTTGAGGCAGAAGGGAAACACCCGCCACATGATATTCAAAATCCCCCAATTGATCGCTTACATCTCCCGCATCATGACCTTAGAGCCAGGGGATATCATAGCCACGGGCACGCCCAGCGGAGTTGGTGTGATAAAAGAAGGCGATATTATAGAGGCATACATCGATGGGATAGGCACATTGGTAGAAAAAGTGGCAAAAACCCGAAGGGCTATGGAACAAGCACCGCAGCAGCGATAACCGTTGTCCACTCCCCTGCTTTTTCCACTACAGCCGTGGAAGTTATGTTGGAAGTTTTGAGAATTTTATCGTTGAGCTTCCACACCTCGCGCTCTTCGTCCCATTCCAAATGGCTCTGCAATCCCAACGTGGAGGCGAGCATCTCCGCCGCAAGATCTTCAGCGTAATCCCCCGCAACCTGCGATGTTTCTCCAAAGCTGTGGTGCTCACTCAGGTATCCGTAACGACTTCTGTCTTTTGGAATTGCAAGTCCCACGGAAGCGGATAGCATTCTATTCAGTTCGTTGCTGGAGTTTTTAGCCATGACAACGAACACAATTTGCCCGGGCTTGAGGAATTTCAACCCTTCTTCCCTCTCCACTATCTCAGCGTTGGGTGGAAATATGGAACTCACCTCAACTAAATTGAACTGTGCTATGCCCGCGTCCCTTAAAGCTCGTTCGAATGAGCCGAGCTCGCTTTTATGTCGTCCAACGCCCTTGGTGAAAAAAACCTTGGAAGGGATGAGATTCAGCATTTATAGCACCTTCATCTTCATGGCTGTTACGATTGACTCATCATCCACATAAACCTCACGATCCAACTCAGCGTCTCCACGAACCGCTGGCTCGGGTTTACCGAGGGCTTCCACCCGAATCAGGGTAGAGCGGTAGAAATCAGCGTCTATTTTCTCATAGCCTGTTAACTCTTTAACCATGTCATTGAGCTGGTAATAATCCTCGGAGATTTCCAGATTTTCATCCATAGGATAAACGTTGAAATCACGGAGCATGTCGGTTATGACGAAATTCATATCTAAGAGAATTCTCTCTATTTTTGCCCACTTCTGAAGCGATGCTTCGATATGCGTCAGGCCGAAGTATCCAGCGCCTTTTTCTTTGAGCGTAGATGCCGCCCTCGATAAGAATAGAGTTATCCCGGGAATGGTTTCCACGGGGTCAGTGACGAAAGTATCGTATTTACCGATATATTCCTCCCCTATTTCATGGCGCACATCGAATTTGTGCGCTTTTATACTTAGATTTTTTTCCTTTGCA
>JALWEL010000151.1 GCA_027014065.1 DHVE2 group archaeon | reverse complement strand
TGCCCATCCATCAGGGCCAAAACGCCATGATCACAATAATCCCCAAGCCGGGTGCGCCTTACCAGCACACTATTTCCGCACCAACAGACTTTGGTACCGCCTTAGCAATAGAGCTGTAAGCGCTTCAGAGTGAATTACGGTGATAGCCATGGTCAAAAAGAAGAAGGAGAAAAAATCCAAGAAAAAGAAGAAGTCAGAGAAGAAAGCAAAGACTGTCGAAGAGCCAGTAATGACCTTCACCATAGTAGAAGAAGGAGGAGAGAGTGAAAAAGAAGAGCCCAAAGCGCAGGAAGCTCCTCCACCACCACAGCCCACTCCAAAGGAAGAGAAAAAAATACCCGTAACTTTGAAAGAAGACGGCGGCGAGTTCAAGCAGGCGCCTCCAAAGAAAGAAGAGAAACATGAGGAGATGGAAATATCTGTAAGTTATCCGAAATCTGCCGGCGGCTCGTGGCAGGAGAGGTTCGAGAACATACTAAACGATGTTCTGGCGAGGATTGAGCATCTGGAGAACAACTACAACCTCGTCTCAGATTCCGTGGAAGAGATTAAGGAGCATGTGAACGACTTGGAGACGAATATGCACGAATTAACCGCATTGTACGATGCGCTCTCCGCGCAGTACAACCCATTCATAGAATTGAAACCTAAAGAAATCGAAGATGAAATGAGCGAAGAGAGCAACGGAGATGAGATTGTGATGGAAGAGAGCGCAGAGGAACTGGAACCAGAAGCAGTGGAGATGGAAGAGCCATCGGAGATGCTGGAATTGGAGGAAGATTTCGAGGAGAAAGAGGTTCCAGAGAAGAAGAAAATAGAGTATCTTCTCCCCACGATACCAGACAATTCCCTGAGCAACATGATGGCAATCAAGTGGACAGAGTTTATGCTGGAGAAAGTTGGCCCGAGAAATATAGGAAAGTTGCTGGAATATTACAGGAGCATGCACTGGATCAGCGATGCCGTGGTGCGAAAAATAATGCATCAGGTTATGGGACTCATAACCGACAACTTCTCATCTGAATACGATACGTGGAAGATGAGCACCGACGACCACATGAAATCATTGGTGTTCATAGAAAAAATCAAAGGAGGCGAAGTTGGAACGATACATGCGGAAGAGGTTCAGGAGCTGGCGGAGGACATAAAGAAGGGGTGATAACCTAGTGAGCGGTGTTTCAGTGGCTGCGCTGGTGATAACAATAAGCTTCTTCGTTGCTTTCACTATGATTTACTCTGCGTCGCTGGATGAGCAGCATAACGTAGATAAAGCAAGGGAGATTCGGGAAAAAATAGATGAGAGCTATTTCTCATCGAAAATACGTATCACCAATGTGAGCTTCGACGGCAACTACGCGAACATAACAGTGGAAAACATCGGAGAGAACGTGTTGAACCCCTACTACTTTTCCGTTCTAATCAATGGAACCGTGCTCATCCCAGAAAAAGTGCAAATCGGCAATATTGAGAGCACCATACTTCTACCCGGAGAAAATACAACCTTAGAAGTCCCATATTCGGGGCTCCAAGGGCGAGTGATGATTGTGACTCAATACGGGAACACAGCCTATTATACAGGGTGAGCAGCCATGGCAGGTGAAGGTGTTTCCTCATTGATTCTTCTCTCTGCGTCCATAACCGTGGCGCTGATTGTTGGCGCAGCCATATATCTAACCGCTTCATCCATGCGAGATTCCATGCAGAACAGGGCAAAGATAGAAGAGAACTATCTGAAATCGAAGATAGAAATAATCAACGATTTAAGCTACAGCCCGTACAATAAATCGCAAAACACCATCAAGCTTTACGTGAAGAACATCGGGGTCACGGTACTGCACATGAACAACACGGCGGTGGTTGTGAATGGAACAATATACCCTTTAACGTATCCACAGAGCATAAAACCCATAAAGGGAGATGCGTGGGCCCCGCAGGTAGTGGTTGAGATCGTGGTGCATTTGAATTCCCCCCTGCAGAATGGGGATTACGTGGCCACCGTTGTGGCCGATTACGGCGTGAAGGATAGCATACAGTTCAGGGTGGGATAAATGGCAGAGGTGTTCAACATAAAAATAGACCGCGACACGCTTCATGACAGGCTCAATGGAGGGATACCTAAGGGTAGCATCACTCTAATGGAAGGAGAGGATGGGAGCGGAAAAAGCATACTTTCCCAAAGACTCCTCTACGGATTTTTAGTGAATGGATACAGGGTCACATACATATCTACAGAACTCACCACCAAAGGCTTCTTAGATCAGATGCGCTCTTTAAACTACGAGGTTCTCAATTATATGATTAGCAGGCAGCTTCTCTTCGTGCCTGTTTATCCCCTCATTGGTAGGCCAAGAGATAAAAGCGATTTCTTAGAGAGGTTAATGTCCGCCAAGGAGATATTCAAAAGCGATATAATAATCATCGACACATTCTCTGGATTATCTCCGGAGGATGTAAGCGTAGCGGACATAATGAAGGTAATTTACTTCTTCAAAAAAATAGTGAGCAAGAACAAAGCGATAATATTGACCGTGGACCATAACCACATAGCCCCCGTGGTATTGAAGCACCTTAGGAACACGGCGGATGTGTATCTTCAATTGATAACGAATGTAACAGAGGGAGAGATATCGAGAATAATCGTAGTGCGAAGATTCTCATACGCAGTGGATTTCGTTAGCTCGGTAACCGGATTTAGAGTTGAACCCCAATTTGGAGTAATAGTGGACATAACAACGGTGGCGTGATATGAGCCTCGAAAAGGCGATTAGGAACAATCCGCATCTGGAAGAATACATAGATAAATTTCAGAAGAAGCACGGAGTTATTCCAATCTGGTACGATAGTTTAGATAGGAAAGTAAGCAAAATGGCCTTTCCCAACATAATTTATCCCGTGGGAGATCCCATATTCATCCATGTTTACCGCCTCAACGGATTGCATTACTTTGCCGTAGAGCCGAAATTGACCAAAGAGGAGAAGGAAAAATACGAAAAAATAAAGAAATCAATTCTGAAGATTGGCAGTCAG
>JALWEL010000150.1 GCA_027014065.1 DHVE2 group archaeon | reverse complement strand
GAAGATTACGCGGGAAATAGCATCACTGTGGAGAAAGAGTTAAAAGGCGCGCTCAAAACGGTGGTGGACGCGCTCGCACAGGTGTGGAACATAATCTGGAGCGCTCTGCAGCGGGTTGCGCAGGCGGTGGCGCGGGCGGTGAGTGTGATCGTACAATGGATAAAAAGTGTCATAGAGGATGTATTGGGTGGTATATTAGGGCATATAAAGGCGATGATAAATGATTTTGGAAATAGCATTTATTCCGTGGTTCTCTCAATTGAAAATATTTTAAACGGGAAATCCTCTGATTTTGAAATACTGGAAACATTTGTAAAGAATCCTATTATGCCGCTATTATTTGAATTGCCGATAATGGTTTTGATGGCATATTCAGCGATATCCATGGCCACCATGGGGCTGGGCATGCTTGTAGCTAATATTATGGTAAGTATAATAGCGCAGTTGCTCATTGGTAACTTGTTTAGTTTACCATCACAACGAGTAGGTAATTTCCCCGCGAGAGAGGAAATATTTAAAGGGATAAGCACATTTTTAGGCACTCTGTGGAGAGGCACTATTAACAACATAGAAGTAATAAAGATAGGGATGGCAGTTATTGGGGTAATAATCTCAATGTTTATAGTAGCACAAACCAAAGCATACATAGGTGGTCAGATATTTGCAGCCGAGAATGAAATAAAAGAGATAGATGAAGCAATAGAATATGTAGTATCGAACCTTCGTGGCGTTTCTGGAGTTACGGTTGCAGATGTAATTATGAACGTTATAGCGCCGTTGGTAGAGAGACAGGGCATACTTTCAGGCATAATAGCGGATGCGCAGGCGCAGCTTACAGGAGATCCTATGAAAATGTCCATGTTGAGTATTGTATTTGCTATTGGTAGCTTAGGTATTGTATTAGCTCAGACATTTATAAATACATTGATAGATAATCTCACTACTACAGGTAAATCCATAGTGTTTGGCTTAGGCATAGGTTTTGGAATAGGGGGCATAATCACGAGCACATACTCATTGATTACAAGCGGATACATTCCGGGAGTTAGATTTTTAAGTATTTTAGGCGCATTACTATCGGGTGCAGGGGTGCTTATCAGTGTGTTCGGTGAATGAGGTGGTGCCGCATGCTCAAAGCGACAACACAGCCCCAAACTCTTCGTTTTTATGGAAAAACGAACTGGGGAGAGTTTGCATGGTTTGTTATTTTTATGGGGTGTTTAGGGTTAGTATTTACCTTTACTTTGGTAAGTATTTTTTTAGGTAATCCACTGTTCGTTGTAGGGAAGACCAAACATAATCTTAGAAACATTATTTTATTTTCAATATTTTTTATTTTGTGGAATGTTTTAATATCTTTTATTCTCTACTGGGGCTTTATGATGAGGTGGGAATACAAAGATGGAGGTAAGAATGCGGTAAAAGATTTCTGGAAAAAGTTCTGGAGCGGGAAAGTACCGAGACTTGCAGATATCAGAGTAGAACAGCCAATGGTGGAGGATTATCTGAAGCAGATGGGGAAGTACATAGAGGATTTAACGCCGGGAGAAATCGGCGATGCATATGTGAAACTCAAAAAAGAGTTTGGAGATGAAAGATATGTGATATTTGATTTTTACCGTGGTATAATGCATGTTGATGTATATGTCTACATTCCTGTGCGGATATTCGAGAAACTAAGTAAAATTCTGGATGGAAGGAAATACCGGTTGAAGAGAATTGGAGAAAAGAGATATGCTTTGATATATGAAGATGGAGAAAAGGTAGAGATAACAGATGAAGATTATGAGGTTCTGAGATTTCTGGAAATGTTGGTAAAGACTCAGGGTGAGAACATAAAATACATAAAGAGATTGAAGGACGAGCTTGCATCAGGCAAACTCAATTTGCACGAGTATATAGTCGATGCATATAATTACAAATTCTTTGGAAGGCGAAAAGGTTAAAATAGAGGGAGGTGATGTATAAGTATGGAAGCGGGAGAGATTGAAATATTGGAAAGAAGAATAAGCAATGTTGAGCGTTTATTAGAGGAGATAAATGCGAAGATAGAGAACTTCATGGGGTACGAGGAACTCACCGAGGAGGAGGAAAGGGAGGTTGAAGAGATACTGAGTGAAATCAAAGAAGGGAAATATACACGATTCGAGGAGTTGTTCTGATGCAGTATGATATTATCTTCTCCCGGCAGGCTGAGAAATTCATAAATCACCTTAGTAATAAAGAAAAGGATAAATTCAGGAAAATATTCGAAGAATTATCGGAGAATCCATACTCTTATCCATACAAGAAAATACGAGGAAAGGCGAGAATGTACAGAATCAGGGTGGGTAAATACAGGGTACTTTACCACATTGAAGGGACGACAATAGTGGTTATAAAGATAGATACGCGAGAGAGAGTTTACAAAGATCTATGAGTTAGATTGAATTTTTAGGGGGCTGCACATGCACAAACATATTATTTACCTTGCAAATCCAAAATTAATGTGTAAGGACCACTCTGTGTGGCAGGAGGTTCTCAAATACGGAACAAATCCATTAAATCCAGACACAGATGGAGATGGGTTGATAGACGGGGGCAACACGAGCGATAATCCGTGGAGCAGGGCATCGCGTAGTTATGTAGAAGAGGGTGCATACGAGCATCTTGTGGAGATAGGAGACACATGTGTTGGAGAGATGAGCATCGGCACGAATTACTTCACGCCGGACACGGATGGGGACGGCGTGCCAGATGGCCGGGAGGTGCAGAATTTGAGCATGCTGAATATCCCAGCAAATCTCTGGGGCGCGATTCTGCATTCAAAAGATTACGATAGCGATAATATTCCCGACTCATACGAATATCGATTAGCGTACTGGGTGCGTTACCACGATACGAGGAACTGGAGTGCGGGTAAGTATCTCAATCCCGCAAACAGCAGCGACGCCTCCGCAGACTTTGACTCTGACGGGCTGAGCAATTTGGAGGAATATCAGCGCGACCCTGCGGGAGACTTCGACCACGACAGTACTCCTGATATATATGAC
>JALWEL010000149.1:1101-3043 GCA_027014065.1 DHVE2 group archaeon | reverse complement strand
ATAAAAGAGAAGCACAAAAAATTCTTACTTTTAATTTCGCTAGGGATTCGTGATGGCTCTTTAATTCGATATCTCTTAGATTTGACTCCCGAGGGATATGACGCAATTCTCAACGATTTGAAATTAAATGGGTTCGTGAATGAGAATACGGTTCTTACAAACGAGGGGAGAAAGAAGATTTCGGAGATAAGGAAAAGAATTTAAATACTGAAATTCTATGCTTCGACCATGATGCTTGAGATTGACGGATGGAAGGTGAACATAAAATTTGCCGCCGCGCATTTCATACCCTCGCACCACAAATGCTCCCGGCTCCACGGGCACGATTACGGGATAAAGATGAGAATATATGGCGAGGAAAAAGATGGAATACTCTATGATTTTGTAGCTCTTAAGAAAGAGGTTAGGGGAATATGTGACTCTTTGGATCATCACATTCTCCTACCCCGGAGGAGTGAAAAAATAATCGTGGAAGAAAAAGAGGAGAATGTGGAAGTGCGGTTCGGAGAGAAGTTCTATTCAATTCCCAAAGTGGATGTGGCATTCATAGACGCAGATATTCCAAGTGCGGAGGAGCTTGCAAAGTACATCGGAGGAGAGGTGATAAAAAAAGTAAGATTTCCCCGCAATGTTAGGGGATTCGAGCTCTGCGTGGAGGAGGGCCCAGGGCAGGGCGCCTGCCAATACTTTGAATTGGAGGGAGAGAGATGAAATGCGTGGTTTTGCTCTCTGGAGGTTTAGATTCGAGCACCGTTTTAGCGATTGCCTTGAAGGATGGATGCGAAGCGCATGCCCTTTCATTCGACTACGGGCAGAGACATTCAAGGGAGCTTGAGAGTGCGAAGAAGATAGCTGAGTACTTCGGGGTGAAACACAAAATAATAAAGATTGACCTGAGGAGTATAGGGGGAAGCGCGCTGACGGATGATATCGATGTGCCCACCAGGGATATCGAAGAGATAGAAAATGAAATACCCGTTACATATGTTCCCGCCCGCAACACAATTCTCCTTTCCTACGCGCTGGCATACGCAGAGGTCATCGACGCCGATTACATCTATATCGGAGTGAATGCCTTAGATTATTCGGGCTACCCCGATTGCAGACCCGAGTACATAAAAGCCTATGAGGAGATGGCTAAGCTCGCTACCAAGAGGGGTGTGGAGGGAAGACCCATAAAGATAAAAGCGCCCTTGATAAATATGACCAAAGCGGAAATAATAAAGACGGGAATGAAATTGGGAGTTCCTTACGAGCTCACATGGTCATGCTATCGTGGGGGGAAGAAAGCCTGCGGAAAATGCGATTCTTGCCTTCTTCGTCTTAAGGGATTCATGGAAGCGGGCTACGAAGATCCTCTGGAATACGAAGAATACCCAGAGTTTTACGAGGAGTACCTGAAGAGGAGACATGCAAATGATAGGAGGTGAATGCCATATTTGCGTAAAAATGCCACTCACGTGTGCAAAATGTGCGGCAGAGCGGTTTGCGATTCCCACAATGTTTCATCGCTGGAACTATGCGTGAGATGTGCCCATGCGGAAAAATTAAATAAAAAAGATGGCAATCCCCTTTTGTGAATAATGAGGACTTAGTGGCTGAGCTTCTCCGATGGAAGTACATAAAGAGTGAGAGAGTTAAGGAAGCTTTTTTAACAGTGGATAGAAAAAATTTCATCCCCGAAAAATATAGAGATAAGGCGTATTACGATGACCCCCTACCAATAGGGTACAATCAGACGATAAGCGCCCCGAGCATGGTGGCCACAATGCTTGAACTTTTGGAGATAGAGGAGAAGGATAAAATTCTGGAAATAGGCACAGGCTCTGGATACAACGCATGTCTCCTTGCGGCCCTCGGGGGGAAGGTGATAACAATCGAGAGAATTCCCCAGCTGCGGGACTTTGCGAAGAAAAACATGGAAAAATGTGAATATCGGGAA
>JALWEL010000149.1:0-1091 GCA_027014065.1 DHVE2 group archaeon | reverse complement strand
GTCATGGTGCTTTTAGGCGACGGCTCGGAGGGGTATGAAGCGGAAGCTCCTTACGATAAAATTATAGTTACCTGTGGGGCACCGGATATTCCAGATTCTTTGGTTAAACAATTGAAGGATGGAGGGCGGCTTGTGATTCCCGTAGGGGGCACCTTTTTCCAAGAGTTATATGTGGTTGAGAAGGAAGAGGAGAAAATCAAAAAGAGAGTATGGGGTGACGTAGCCTTCGTGCCGATGATAGGCAAGCACGGTCACAGGTGGGCATGATTTTTCAGCAGGGATTCTAACTGTACAGGAGAATTTACTATGTAATCCGGCTGATATTTTTCCAGAAATTCACGGGTTCTGTTTCCCCATGTCACTGCCACGCTTCTCACTCCCGCGTTCTTCGCAGCCAAGATATCCATCTCAGTGTCTCCAATCATGAAGGTTCTATTTTTTTCCGCACCCATCTCGGATAATATTTTTAGAATTCCCTCTGGGTCCGGCTTCACTTTTCTCACGGAATCTGCATCCACTATCATATCGAATCTGTCCAAAATACCCAAGTACTTTAAATCGCGGTAAGTCCCAGCTTTTCCCTTTGAGGTGAGTATAGCTTTCTTCGCGGGGATTTCTAAAACTTCTTTGATTCCATCGTAAAGCCTTATTCTCCGGGGATTTAGAGAGAAAAATTCCGCCCTTATTTTTTCCACTATTTTTTCGTCCTCTCTTCCAATTAATTTTTCGATTACTTTGTTCAACGGCAATCCCACGGACATTCTCAGGTCTTCCATTCTCAGAGGAATGCCTTCTCTTGAAAATACCGATTTGAATACGACCTCTATTTCAGGCCAAGAGTCGATTATTGTTCCGTCCACGTCGAATATCAGGAGCATCGCACCCCTGAACGCATTGCGGAATAAATTAGTTTCTCAATGTATATAGAGGCCACCGTTCACATCTATGTTCGCCCCAGTTATGTAATCTGCTTCTTTCGATAGTAGAAATGCCACCGCGCCAGCCACATCTTCCGGCCTGCCAATTCTTCTCAGCGGTATTTCCCTCTCTCGCATTACTCTCTGCTCAGGGGTGTAGTTCTTGATTATATC
>JALWEL010000148.1:2339-3046 GCA_027014065.1 DHVE2 group archaeon | reverse complement strand
CCGCTTCTCTTCGTGAAGGTTGAAAATCCTCTCGTCCGCCATAGGTGCTCTCCATTATAACAGTTTCAACCCTCGGAAAACGATTATGTGCTGGATTGAAAAGCCATGAGCGCTCGAATTTTATATCCCCGGTGATCACAACATTGTAAAAACCTTCACCTATGTGAAAATGAGATATCGCAGAACCAAGTATGTGACCAGCATTATGAAAGGTTAAGCGCACATCCGGAGATATATCGGTGGTCTCCCCATATTTCAGTGTAATCGTGTGCTTGATCATCTCCTTTATATGCTTGGATTCAAATGGAACCTTTCTTCCCTCGGATTGGGCAACTTTCAGATAATCGATTAGAAGCATAACAGCAAGATCCCTCGTGGGTTCAGTCATAAAAACCGGACCATCGTAATTGTGCTTAAAAAGAAGGGGTACAAGCCCGACATGGTCAAGATGCGCATGAGTTACGACCACTGCATCTATGTACTTGAAAGGATGCTGAGGATCAGTATTGTCCCAGACATCCGGAACGTAGAGATATGGAGTCCCGCTCCATGGTTCGTCCTCATCTCCAACGGATACGTTCAATCCGCAATCGACTAAAATTCTACTGGTTTTGGTCATTAAAAGTGTAGCACTTCGGCCCACCTCTCTATAACCTCCCAGCGCAACAACACGAACCCATTGCTCCCCGCTCAATGGTGGCCTGTTA
>JALWEL010000148.1:0-2329 GCA_027014065.1 DHVE2 group archaeon | reverse complement strand
AAAGTGTTATAAACTATATTTAAAGTATGAACTATGATTACGTTTCGATGATATCTTATTTAATAAAAAAAAAGAGTTAGTAAAAATTGCAAAAAAAAGATTCTATTCAATCTCTATCATCTCACCTTCTTTTTGATTTCGTTCAGAAGTTCTCCTTCCTTCCCTATAGCCGCACCGGGAGAATCAACTTCTATGATTACCTCTCCGGTTTCAGGAATGAAATAAACATTTTTGATTCCCGCTTCCTCGGGAATTATCTTTCTTATTTCCTCTTCGGCCTCCTTTTCGTTCATCAGCATTCTTGGATCGGGCCTTACAGAAATTCTCCTTCTTACATTCTGGGCAATCTTCTTCACAATCTCAGGATGCTCCGCAAAGAACTCCATGTCCATAGTGTAAACTACAACCAAAGGTCCCTCCAAGTCTATGTTTGTTATTTCCGCCTGTGGAGCCAACTCATCAATGAGTTCTCTCGTTCTCTTCAGTATATCTTCCCAAGGCATAAAAAATCACTTCAATTTCATTTTTTTCATTCTTTTTTCAACTTCGTCGTTGGGCAATTCCTTAAACCCTTCCTCCTTGGTTATGGTCGCCACAGATATGCCATCACCGCTCGCAGCATCTCTCTTCATAGCAGCATGTATGCCTCTGATAACAAGGTCTATACCCTCATCAACTGAAATACCGTCCTTCCAGCGATCCTCCAACACACCGTAGACAAAGAGCGAGCCAGAACCCACACTCGCATATTTATCTTCTATCGCTCCTCCAGCCGCATCTATTGAAAACACATGATACCCTTTATAATCGTAACCCCCAACTATCAGACCAACATAGTAAGGGAAAAATTTTCTCTCATTCAGTATGTTAGAAAGAAGTGTGGCCGCAGCTCCAACTGGCATGAGGGTATCTCTCCTGAGTCTGTACAGATTTATCTCAGCTTTCATGTATCTTACTAACACCTGGAGGTCCCCAACAAGACCTGCGGTGGTTATCCCTATATTTTCGTCTAATCTGTATAGCTTCTTAGCTACCTTGTGCGCTATAAACGTCTCCATAGATGCTCGATGCTCAGTGGCGAGAACAACGCCACCGTTCGTCACAATTCCAACCGTCGTTGTGCCTGTTTTTACATTTTCCATGTTTAACACCCTCTCAAAATCTAAGGTATAATCTCCACCATCTATTTAAAATTTTTCCACAAAATTTATCTTCATCGCTAAAAGTCAAACAGTTTATATACACGAAAACGATTGGAGTAATGTGAATACAACAAAGGTTGTGATCATAGCGGAAGAGCCGGAGAGTTTAATTGAAGATGCTAACAGAAAAACAATCTTAGTATGTCCTCGCAATAAGAGGCTTTCATCAAAAATTTTACTGCAAAAAAATATTAAAGTTATATTTTCCTCGTACAGCAGATTTCCAGATATTGAGAGTTTGAAAATAATTCGGGATGTATTGTTCTATTTAATCAACACTTCTGAGATAGAAAAGGGTGAGAAAGTCGAAATATTATTCAAAAAGAGGGGAGAATTCCATAAATTGCTCTTCGACACCTCACAATTGGAATACGTAACCATAAACAGTCTCCTGAGCGATCGGTTGAGCGGAAAATTGATTGAGAGTATTCTCAAGCTTTCAATGAACATCGCGAGGTTGGGGGTCGAGGGCAGGCCTGCCGGCGCTTTGTTAATCGTTGGGGATCCGCATGAAGTAAGCAGATATACAGTACGAGGAGATATAAATCCCATTGAAGCGATACCTCAACAGCGAAGAAGTATATTGAACGAGGATAATTTTGGCATTTTGAGGCAGTACGCCACTATGGATGGAGCAACGATAATAAACCAGAAAGGTGAGGTGGTATCCTGCAACACATACATAAAGATTTTAGATATTCCCACAAACGTAGAAGAGATTGGAGGCAGGCATTTAGCCGCAAAATCCATATCAAAATTAACAAAAGCAATAGCCATCGTCGTATCAAGTGAAGGAAAAATCAAAGTATATCGAGATGGAAAAACAGTTTACCAGATGGAGAATCTTTAAGATTTGAGTTCTATTTCTATGTGGATACCATCAGGAATCTGTATCCTCATTAACTGCCTTAGAGCGCGCTCATCGGCGTCTATATCTATAAGCCTCTTGTGGACCCTCATTTCCCATCTTTCCCATGTTTCGCTTCCTTCTCCATCAGGTGCTTTACGTATCGGCACAATCAATCTTTTTGTTGGTAAAGGCACCGGACCATGCATCCCAACGCCGGTTCTCTGTGCAATCGTTTTTATCCGCTCGCACACCTCGTCAACCTTTTTCTCGTCCCCGC
>JALWEL010000147.1 GCA_027014065.1 DHVE2 group archaeon | reverse complement strand
TAGACACCCCTTCGGGGTTTCTACAACTTCCCCTCTGGGCACCTCCGGCGGGTTCCCATACCCTCCATCAACCATAAGTACTTCTTTTTGGGCTGAAGCCCTTTTTCTTTTTAAGAAAAAGGGCTCTAAGAAAGGGGTTCAGTGCAGGGGGATGGAGGAGCAAAGTTACGTCTTTGCGACTAATCCTCCGAAAAACCTGAAGGGATGCAGGGGGAGGGACGAGCACAAATTCTGAAGGAATTTTGCGAGTAAACCCCCTAAACGAAGGCGCGAAGCGAGTGAGTGCAGGGGGAGGGATTCGAACCCTCGAACCCCTACGGGACGGGACCCTAAATCCCGCACCTTTGACCTGGCTCGGTTACCCCTGCTCAGAAGAGGTTATGGGCAGTGAATATTTAATTTTTCGTTCTCGAGGGTAAAATTTTGAGGTAAATGATAAAAAATCGGATTAAATTTAAATAGGATGTGGTAAATCATACAGATGATGGTTGAAAAGGTGAAAAGCGGGATACCGGGCCTCGACAGGATAACCGATGGCGGATTGAACAAGAATTCTTCCGTGGTGATTATTGGTTCCACGGGTGCAGGAAAAACCACGTTTGCGACGCAATTCATTCGCAGGGGGTTGATAGAGGGGAAAGAGTGCATATTCATAAGCTTGGATGAAAACAAAGAGCAAATAATAAGGGATGCCCTGGACATGGGCTGGGAAGAAATTCTTTACTACATTCAGGAGGAGAAATTAGTTTTCGTAGATGCCAGCGGCAAAGAATTCAGCACGTTCATAAAGAAAGAGCTTCCAGATTTCGTGTCTTCGTGGAAAAGCGCAAATGCGAGGGTTGCCATTGATCCCCTGACTCCTGTGGTCTGGGCGAATCCCGCGAGGTACACCCAGCGAGAACTTCTCTCCTTCATGCTCAAAGAGTTGAGAAAAGTCGGGACCTTAGTGGCCACGTTGGAGGAGCATGGCCCGCCTGATCTGTCTTCGCCTGAAACTGTTATTCCCATGTACCTTGCGGATTCTGTCATTCATCTTAAATATCGAGCGGGAGAGAATTTCAACCGTATGATAAAGGTAGTCAAAATGAGGGGAAGCAGGCACAGCGAAGAATACTACAAATATCGTATAATCCCCGGACTGGGGCTGGTGGTATTCTCTCCTCTGAAGGCTCTCGGTAGGAAGAGGGACCGCGTTATACAGTTGGAAAAGCTGGTGCTTTCCAGAATGAGAAATGAGTCACCGGTTGTGATAAATCGGGTTAAGAAGATGCTCAAGAATATTGAAGATGAGGACATAGAGAACCTCGAATTGGATGAGCTTGCCGCTTCGATCACCGAGGCGTTCCTATGAGCCTTCATGATTTGGAAAGAAAGATAAAGGAGTCGAAGGGCGAAGAAATATACGGGCTTCATATATTTTCCAACAAAAACAGGAGAGAAGTGTTCAGGGAGTTGACGAGGCTGCCGTGCAGGACATCCTCTTCCATCGGAAAATCGTTGGGTATGGATGCGAAGGTGGTTGAGTGGCATCTAAAGAAGATGAAAAACGCGGGGTTTATAGATGAATGGAAGGATAAGAGGAGATATTACTACGTCCTCGGCTTAGTGGACCCCATTGATTTGCCTTTTTTCAAAGCTCTGAACTCTAAAGATGCCCGTATGATCATAATGTATGCCATAAACGGATGCAGGAAAATTTCCGATATTCCGATGGCGAGATCATCATTTTATCGCCATGCAAAGCTTTTTCAGGAGATGGGGATAATAGAAGTTGGAGGTGCGAGAGGATCTTATATATGCCCGACCGAGAAGCTCAAAAAAATGGTGGAAAGGTATGAAACTCTGGGGATGAACTATAAAAGGGAAATAGTGAAAAAATTGGAAATCGAAGGTTTTCATGTGAATGTTCTGGGAGTGGTTAAGAACGAACTGAAATTGGAAATCACGGGCATGGAAAATTTTAACATGGGGGTGTTCATTTCTCCCATATACACCGCAATGGAGGTATGAGTATGGATGTGGAAGAGCTCAAAAGGTTGGCCGGCGAGAAAGCGGCGGAAAGGGTAAAAGATGGAATGATCGTTGGTTTGGGGACTGGAAGCACCGTTAAGTACACCATATTGAAAATTGGAGAAATGGTGAAAGAGGGCTTGGATATAGTGGCAATTCCCACCTCTAAAGCAACGGAAAAGCTTGCAAAGGAAGTGGGGATTAAATTGGCGAACCTCGAGGATTTTGAGCGCATCGATTTAACTATAGATGGTGCGGACGAGGTGGATGCTAATTTGAATCTTATCAAAGGTGGGGGCGGAGCTTTGCTCCGGGAGAAGATGATCGCGTATTACACAAATTACGAAATCATAGTCGTGGACGAGAGAAAAATCAGCAATGTACTCGGATCATTTCCTCTGCCTGTAGAAGTGGTGAAATTTGGTTCCGGAAGGACCATGAGGACCCTCGAGAGCATGGGATGCACTCCAGAAATAAGGAGAAAAAACGGGGATATATTCGTGACGGACAATGGAAATTACATAGTTGATTGCAAATTTGCGGAGATACGCAATCCCGAAGAAATAGAAGTGGAGATTAACATGGTGCCGGGGGTTGTGGAAAACGGAATATTTGCGAATCTTGCTAATGAAGTAATAGTGGGAACAAAAAATGGAATAGAGGTGCTGAAATCACGCAAGTGATTCCAGCTCTTTTATTAACTTCTCTATTTTCTTTATCTCTCCTTCCAAATCTTTTTCGATTTCTGCAATTATCTTCGGGAATGGTTTTGCTAGACGATATCCGTGAACGGGCCTTCCTTTCCCTTCTTTCTTTATGTCTCTCTTTGTGATCCACCCTTTCTCTCTAAGATACTTCATTGCAATGCTCACTTCTGGCTGTCTCAAATCTGTATTCTTCTCAATTTCTATTGATTTAACTTCATCTCTCTTTTTCATGTAAACGAGGGTTCTAGCCACATTTCTGGGCAATCCTGCTCTTTGTAATACTTCAGCGAGTTTTTCATCCTCTTTAGTGAAACCTTCTTTCATACTATCACCTCAAAAGAGAGATTGACATATCCTA